>CBFDBS010000077.1:0-9857 GCA_965603105.1 uncultured bacterium | reverse complement strand
ATCCAACCGGCTGGAAACGAGAAAAGGAGGGGAGCGACTGCATAACAAGCCGTTACCAATCCAATCTGCCAGCCGTTGAATCCCATTTTCAAAAAATGGAGGGGGATGAGGAAAAGGATGGAATTGACCGTCAGTTTCCTGCAGAAGTTAATGAAATGGATCCGTTTGTAATCGATCAATGACGTTCATCCATCCCTTCTCATGTTCATCGGGGTATTATAAATCATTTTCTCCTCGACAGCACGATTTGATAGCAGGATACAAAATTAATCCGGGGCGCAACTTTTTGAAGCGGCTGCCGTATTCATTTATGTGGGAAAGCTGATAGAAAAACCGCATTCCCTGGGAGAGAGATGTCTTTGTTCGCAATCGCAAAAATTTGTTTTCCATTTTGAGCGATCCGATTACAATAAATGGCTTGAATGATCTGTGAAAAATCCGTTTGTGTCGAGAGGAGACTGATCGAGTCTTTTTCAGTTCGATTGTCCTCAAACTTAAAAAAATATATGATGAAGTCTATTTATAAAATCATATCAAATTCATAAGGAGGTTCTGTGATGCGCAAACAGCTGGCTTGGATTGTGGTCCCCGTCCTGCTTCTCTGCCTGTTCGGCTGCAAACCGAAGGAACAGGCATTTGAAGTCCCGGTGGAGTACCACAAACTGGATAATGGATTGAAGGTGGTCCTTTCAACCGACCGAACGGCGCCGATTGTGACCGTTGCCGTCTACTACAATATCGGTTTTCGGATCGAACCCAAAGACCGGACCGGTTTTGCTCATCTCTTCGAGCACATGATGTTCCAGGGCTCCGAAAACCTGGGCAAGATGGAGTTCATCCGTCTCATCGAGGGGCTGGGCGGAGTTCTCAACGGATCGACGCGTTTTGACTTCACCAACTACTATGAAATCGTGCCCTCCCACAAGCTGGAGACCGTCCTCTGGGCAGAAGCCGACCGGATGAGGGGGCTGGAGATCACACAGGAAAATCTATCGAATCAGCAGGGTGTGGTCATCAACGAGGTCAATGTGGCCGTGCATAACGCACCTTACGGCGGATTCCCCTGGCTGGATATGCCGCAGTACGCCAATGAAAACTGGTTCAATGCCCATAATTTCTACGGCGATATCGACGATGTGGCCGCGGCTACTATCGAGGATGTCCAGGCTTTCTTCGATACTTATTACACTCCTAACAATGCCGCCCTTATCGTCGCGGGAGACTTCGAACCGGCCGAAGCCATGAGGCAAATTGAAAAACATTTCGGAGACATCGAGGCGGTCGAACGTCCCGGACTCCCCGATGTTTCCGAACCCAGACAAGAGAAAGAAAAAAAGTTCAGCAAAGATGATCTCCTGGCCAACCGACCTGCCCTCGCCTTTTCCTATCACATGCCCGAGCGGAACACACCCGAGTATTATGCAATGGGTCTCCTCAACGAGATCCTTCTTCAGGGAGAAGACAGCCTACTCTATCAGGCGCTGGTCAAAAAAGAGGGATTGACGGGAAGTGTCGATGGAGGCATTAACCTGCTTGGGAATATGTTCAACTACAATGGTCCCATGCTTTTGACGACCTATCTCTTTTATGATGACATTTCGGCCACCGACATGATCATGTCTGTGGTGGATGCTGTGCTCGAGGAAGTCCGGACTCAACCCGTTGCCCAGGATGTGCTGGACCGGGCGCTAGTCAAGCTGCGATCAGGGCTTTATGACACGCTGGGAGGATTTTTCGGCTTCGGACGGGCCGACCTCTTGGCGGCTTTTGCCCTTTTCGATGACGACCCGGAACGGATCAACTCCCTGGAAGCACAGTTCAAATCGGTAACTCCTGATCTGATTAAAAAAACGGCAGCCGAGTATCTGAGTTCGAGTTGCCGCACGCTGTTAACAGTCATTCCCCAAAAGAGCGGCCAATGAGAGACAAGGAGGGAAAAATGCGCAAAGCGAAAATATACATCGGATTTGGAATGCTGCTTTTGGCTGCCCTGGTAGCGGTGGGACAGAAACAGATGCCTCCTGAGGGAGGAACGCCTAAAGATTTTGTTCTTCCCGAAGTGGAAACGTTTGAACTGGGTAGCGGACTGAAGGCGACCCTTGTTCCCTACGGCACGCTGCCCAAAGTGACCGTTCAGCTTGTGATTCAGGCCGGAAACATCGATGAAGTGGCCGACAAAGTCTGGCTGGCGGATTTGACCGGAGACCTGATGAAGGAAGGAACGACCAGCCGGAGTGCCGAGGATATCGCCAATGAAGCAGCCAGCATGGGAGGTTCGGTCAATATCGGAGTCGGGGTGCAAACGACGGTTGTCAGCGGTGATGTGCTCTCTGAATTCGGAGCGGATTTAGTGGGCTTGATCGCCGACATCGTTCAAAATCCCCTGTTTCCCGAATCGGAGGTCGACCGTTTGAAAAAGGATATGTTGAGGAATCTGAGCATCCAGAAAACGCAGCCCGAGTCGCTGGCTATGGAGAAGTTCCGGGCCGTTCTCTACGGGGACCATCCCTACGGACGGATTTTCCCCACGCCTGAGATCATCGATTCCTTTACGATCGATGACGCCCGGTCTTTCTATGAAGACAATTTTGGAGCTGCAAAGGCGCGGATCTATGTGGTCGGACGATTCGATAAGGCATCAGTCAAAAAGACTGTTCAGGAATCTTTTGACGGATGGGTGAGTGGGACCGAACCGGCCGTGCGGCTTCCCCAGCCGGAATCCAAAAGGAGCATCTTTCTGGTGGACCGTCCCGGTTCCCAGCAGTCGACTCTCAATATCGGCTTGCCGGTTATCGATCCATCCCACCAGGACTGGATCGGCCTTCAGGTGATGGATGCTCTGCTGGGCGGATCTTTCGTTTCGCGGATAACGAGCAATATCCGTGAGGACAAAGGGTACACCTATTCTCCTTACAGTCAAGTCTCGGCCCGCTATCGTGACGCCTACTGGATGCAGTTTGCCAGTGTCGGCAACTCGGTCACCGGGCCGGCGATCAAAGAGATCCTCTATGAAATCGACAGACTCCGGAATGAAGCTCCTTCGGCGGAGGAATTGAAGAGCATCCAGAACAATATGGCGGGGATATTCGTGCTTCAGAATTCTTCGAGAAGCGGTATTGCCGGCATCCTGTTTTTCAGAGACTTTCACGGCCTGGAAGACGATTACCTCACTTCTTATGTGCAAAAGGTTCATTCCTTCGCCCCGGAAGACATCCAGAAGCTGGCCGCAGAATACATCGATCCCGATAAGCTGACTATTGTCGTTGTCGGAGACAAAAGCCAGATCCTCGACCAGCTGAAGGATTTCGGAGAGATTTTCGAATAAAAATTGGAGACAGGCCCCAATTTTCAAGAAATCGGGGCCTGTCTCCAATTATTCCCAGATTATTTGTGCTTGAGGATGTCGGCGCGCAGAATGCCGTATTTTGAGAAACTTGTTTTCTGCGTCAGCAAAATTCCCAGGATGACGGTGATCGACGTCCCCGTGAAGATGGCGATCATGATCGCTATTTGATACTTGATGGCCACAAAGGGATCCGTTCCGCCAAGGATGATTCCCGTCATCATGCCGGGAAGTGACACCAGACCGATGGTGGCCATCATGGCCAGGGTCGGAGCCAACGAGGCCGAGAAGGCCCTCTTCAAGTGTGGCTTGATGGCTTCTTTCAGAGTCGCCCCCTGAGAAAGAGCCAACAGATACCTCTTTTCCTCAGAGTGGATGCCTTTGTAAAAATCACTCAAACCGATGATATCCGCCCGTAGACTGTTCCCCATGATCATGCCGGCAATGGGGATGAGGTATTGAGCTTCGAGCAGATTGGGGAGCTTGATGATGACCGAGATCAAATACAGAAGCGGGACCACGGTGCCTGCCAGCAGAGAAACAAAGATGGGAAAAAGAAGAGGCCGGAGGGCTAGCTTGCTTGCAGACAGGAGGGAAACGTCGGCCACCACGATCATGACTACCAGCCACACAACATTCAGCCACCAGGCGTTGAGCTTGAACAGAAACTGCAGGTAGAGCCCGACAAACAGAAGTTGAAGGGTCAAGCGCAGGAGAGAAACCGTCAGGTCTCTCATCAATTTGATCCTGTAGATGAGGATGATGGCGATGGGGATGATGAGCAGCACGTAGCCGAGGAGAAGCCCGACAGTGCCGATATCGATGGCCGATGTGGTCAAAATCCGCTCCTCATTTTGAGCCTTTTTTCAGGGAGAAGACCTTATGGCTCAAGGCTTTGATCTCATTATCGTGAGTCACAAACAGTAGAGACAGATCTTCTCTTCCGCCTAAATATTGGATAACGGCGCTTTTTGTCTCTTCATCCAGGGCCGACGTGACCTCATCCAACAGATAAAAATCCCTTTCCAAAAGGAGGGCTGAGATCAAGGCGATCCTCTGTTTTTCCCCTCCGGAGAGAAGCGGTGCTTTTTTTTCGAGAAGCTCCTCCTCCAGATGGAAGAGCTTAAATAGATCTTTGACTCGATCCACATCCCATCGCAGATTTCTGTTGGACATGAAGTGGAAGGGAATCCTGAGGAAATCGATAACTGTTTGGCTCCCCAAGTCCGGTTCCTGAGGGACATAGCCTATTTTTCGCCTCAGCGGCCAGACGGTTTTTTCATCAAGTTCCTGACCTTCGAAAAAAATAGAGCCTTCATCCGGAAGGGCAAAACCCATCAGACATTTGAGCAGCGTTGTTTTTCCGCACCCCGATTTGCCTGAGATGGATATCCGTTCTTCCTTTTTCAGGCAAAATGAAAGATCGTGGATCAAAATTTTGTTTTTAAAAGAGACTGAGAGATCGCGGACTTCCAATATGGGATTGCTGCTCATGATTCCATCCCGGCCGTCGTTAATGGTATCCATCCCGGCCGGCAAAGTCAAAAAAGCCAGCCCCGAATTTTTGCTGGCTGTCTTTGGGAAGCGATAACATCCTCCAATGCTCTCTCTTCATTACGGTTTTTCGTACCGGTCTAAAAAAAATTCGTGTTTGGGGGCTGAAAAGCGTATAATTTCGTTCTCGAAAAAATGAAGGAATTTCCAATCCTTTCCAATCCGCCTGACTTTCATTCAGGACCCATAGGAGGAGAGTTTTGAAAAAAGGTGCAATGCTGCTAATCTGTCTTCTATTATTTATGTCTTCAGCCGTTTTGTCTCAGCAAAACATGGGGCTGGCGCCTGTGACAGTGAAAATCCAACTGGAAAAGGATGAGGTTCTGCCGGGCGAGATCATCCACGTGACGCTGAGCGGATTCAGAGATGCGCATGGAGAACAATCTTTCCGCTTGAGCCGGATTATCGTCACCTCCCCTGTCGGTGAAATCATCGGCGGTACGAAAGCTCTTGGTGCGCCGGGGCAAGTCTTTTTTATCGGAAACGGGACAGTCGAATTCGATTACAGGGCCCCGGTCCGGTGTGACACCAAAAATACTTTTCTTTCGATCTACAATTCGCTCTTGTCCGTCTCCCAAGAGAGAATGCCCCTCGAGGAGACGGAACCGATGGATCAAATCGGGCGTGAAGAACTGAAGCTTCTCTGCCCGGATTATGCGCTTATGGAATACACCTATTATTACCATACGGCACACGGCAACACGACCACAACCACGGATATCAATGTCATTATCAGGGTCGATCTTGAGCCCTTCAACTCCCCGAACATGCTTCAGATCGCCGGAATGAGCGTACTTCACTGCCGGGGATTGACCAACTACATTTCTGGAGATACCCGGGATGAAGCGAATGTCTCATCATTTTCTCCCGGATTGCGCGGCAGCATCGTCCAGATTCAGAGAGAGGTGACTTCGGGAAAGATAGCCGCGGTCAATTTCCCTCTCATTCAAGTCTCCCTGAACTGGATGGGATCGGACAGTATCGTGCCCCCGGAGTTTGTGACTGTGGGGCCTGTCACAGAGAAAAGCGACGCTGAAGAAGAGGCGGCCAAAAAGAAAATGAAAGCCATCAGAGACAGAGGGGTGGATACAAAGGAATCCCGGATGCAGAAAATGCAGACATTTTTCGAGATGCAAGGGGCCATGAGTCACCCTGATAACAGGCTCCAATCCGGAGATGGAATCGGTTTCTCCAGCGGTGGAGGCAATGTCGAAAAACAGATAACAGACGGTGTTTTAAGAGAAATCTACAAATGGGAACTGTATATCAATAAATAAAAAAATCATTCATACCTCATTAAAGATTCATAGAATAAACTTTGCCTCGATTATTATCGTCTTTATCTGTGAACGGATTGAAAGATAATCTGAAAATGGCTCGAAAAAGGCATCGTTTTCGAATAAAGTTATAATCATGACTGAATGAAAAGGGGAAATCATGCTAGGAAATTATTTGAAAGTCGCGCTTCGCGTTTTTAAAAGACAGAAGGGATATTCCTTCATCAACATCTTGGGCCTGGCTGTTGGTATGGCCAGCTGTCTGCTCATTCTTCTCTGGGTCCATGATGAGGCGAGCTATGACAGATATCATGAGAAAGCAGATAGTCTATACAGAATAACATACGAGGAGATCATCGGTGGGGCTTACGATCATTATGCAGTTCCTCCATTCCCTGCGGCGCCGGCTTTCAAGGAAGAAATTCCCGAAGTCGCGGCTTTCACCCGTCTGATGAAGCGTACGGGTTTGTTCACCTATGGGGAGAAGAAATTTGAAGAGGAAGGTATTTTCTACGGAGAAAAAGATTTTTTCCGGATTTTTTCGCATAAGTTTTTAGCCGGAAATCCTGATTCTGCGCTTGCGGAGCCCAATCAGCTTGTCCTCACTGAATCGTCGGCTAAAAAAATCTTCGGCAGCCAGGATCCACTGGGAAAATCGGTCAACCTCAACGCCGATGGAGATCTGATAGTGACTGGGGTGATCGAGGACGTCCCTCGAAACTCCCATTTCAAGTTCAATTATCTAGTCTCCTTCAGCACCCTCCGGCAGCGGATCGATTCCTATCTGAAAAATTGGTTTGTTATTATCGGATGGTCTTATCTCCTGCTGGAGGAGGGCGCGAACCCAGCAGCTGTCGAAGAGAAAATGAATGTGGTGGCTCAAAAACATTCCGGCGCCGAAGCCCGAGAATTCGGCCAGCAGATGGAATACCATCTGCAGAAAGTCTCTGACATCCACTTGAAATCGCACATCCAGGACGAAATCGAAGCCAATGGGAATATCCAGTATATCTATATTTTTTCCGTCGTCGCCCTCTTCATCCTCATCATCGCCTGTATCAACTTTATCAATCTGGCCACGGCCCGTTCCTCTCGCCGGGGAATGGAAGTTGGTCTTCGAAAAGTCTTTGGAGCGCAGAGAAAACGCCTGGTCGGCCAGTTTATCACCGAATCGTTCTTTTTATCATTTTTAGGCCTGTTGCTGTCTGTTATTCTGGTCTGGCTGCTGCTGCCGGTTTTTAACAATTTCACCGGGAAAGAGATGAGTATATTGGATCTCAATCGGGGAATCGTCTGGATCGGTTTTTTCGTTCTCGTCATCTTCACCGGATTAGCCGCGGGCAGCTACCCCGCCTTTTTTCTTTCCTCCTTCCAGCCCATCCAGGTTTTGCGGAATCGTGGGGAGGGAGGCCGGCATAAATCGCTTCTCCGGAACGGGCTGGTCGCTTTCCAATTTACTGTTTCTGTTATGCTCATCATCGCGACGGTCGTCATCATCAATCAGACCCGGTACATGAAGACCGCGAATTTAGGATTCGATCAGGAGCAAGTTTTAGCAGTCCAAATTAGAGGGCAGGGGATACAAAATGCCTTCGAGGCCTTCAAAAATACGTTGAAACAGAACTCTTCAATATTGGAAGCCACTTATTCGAATGGAATCCCCGGCCGGGTCAGCAATGTTTTAACCGTTTTTCAGGAGGGCAAGGACGAAACTGTCTCTCATACTTTCAATGTCATCTTTGCCGATTACGATTTTCTCGAAACGTATGGAATCGGTCTCGCTCAAGGGAGGGATTTTACGCCGGCCTTCACTTCGGATGCAGAGGGATCCTTCCTGATCAACGAAACGGCAGCAGTCAAACTGGATTGGGGGCAAGAGACGGTTGGTAAGAAAATAGGATTCAGCTTTAAGGACCTGCAGCCTATCGTAGGTATCACCAAGGATTTTCATTACGAATCCGTCAAGGAAGTCGTCGAACCTCTGGCCATCTGTATGAGTGCGGAGGTGGAGTCATTCTTGTCACTGAAATTGAAAACGGACAGATTGGGGGAGACACTGTCCTTCATCCAGAAAACCTGGCTTCAATTTGAGAAGGACCGGGAATTCAGATATTTCTTTGTTGACGAAAATTTTGATTCTCTTTATCAGTCGGAGGATCGCTTGAGCCGGCTCATTTCCGCCTTCGCCTTTATCGCTATTTTTGTGGCCTGTCTGGGGCTTTTTGGATTGGCCTCTTATACTGTCGAGCAGAGCACAAAAGAGATCGGAATCCGCAAAATCCTGGGTGCGTCTGTTACCAGCATCGTATTTCTGCTGTCTCAAAATTTCACCCGCTGGGTGCTCGTCGGCAATGTCATTGCCTGGCCTTTGACCTATCTCATAATGCAGAAACTCTGGTTGTCAAACTTTCCCATCCGGGTTGCCATAAGTGTTTGGGTGTTTGTGGCTGTTGGAAGCGTGTCGCTTCTGGTCGCCCTTTTAACAGTCAGCCTCCAATCGATCAAGGCAGCGCTGACCAATCCGGCTGACTCCCTGCACGCCGAGTAGAAGCGAGGAGAAGAGTCAAAATTGTGATTTTTCTCTCGATCCCTCATTTTAAACAGTGTCAGTTTTCAAGGCTTGAAAAACTTCATTCTAAGACTGGCTTTGTAAACAAAATGCAAAGTTCTTTTTTATTTTTAATCAGCTGGCAGAGTTTCATGGCATTTCTGGTATAAAAATTGGGAACAGGCCCAGATTTTCAACAAGAAAAGGGACAGTCCCTGTTAAGGACAGTCCCAGTAGAAAATTGGGGCCTGTCCCCAATTAAAAAAGGGTCTGCCGTTCCCGGCAGACCCTTTGAGATACCTTCTGTCTCTAGAACAGGAACTTACTGATTCAGGATCGGATCGTCGATGACATTGAACTTCTTGGTGGCGACTTCCTCGCCGTTGACGGTCAGTGTCACTTTGTAGGTTCCTGCATCCACAGTCGACATGCCTCCTCCTCTGAACTGCTGTTGACCGCCTGCACCCTGCTCTCGCCTCTGTCTCAGGTTCCAGGTGGTGCTTTTTAATCCAGCATCTGTATTGAGCTTGATTTCCTGCAGTACAGTTCCTTCCAGGTCTGTGACGGTCAGAACAGCCGATTCGACCTTGTCTTTCAGGTAAGAGTAGAAAGTGGCCTGGCTGGGCGGATTCATGGCCCGGGCGAATTCCCCGTAACTCTGACCGCGCCGCTCGATCATCGCCCATTTGATCACTCGCTGGACATCGAACAGGTGAGCATTGGTTTCGAACACTTCGTTCGAGAACTCTTTGAAAGGATAGATATCGATGATGTAAAAGCCGCGTCCGTAGGTGGCCAGAGCAAGATCCCGCTCCCTTTCCTGAATATCCATATCCATGATGATAACGTCAGGTGCATCTTCAGAGATATTCGTCCAGTTCTTGCCGCCGTCGATGGAGACGAATACTCCGTAATCGGTTCCCAGGTAGAGCACATTGGGATTGTCGGGATCTTCGTTGATGTCGCGGGCGGGGTTCATCATCCCTCCGCTGATGTCTTCCCATGTCTCACCCATATCCCGGGTGACATAGACATAAGTTGTGTCTTCGGTGTGGCTTCTGTATCCGGAATAGGTTACATAGCAGACATTGACGTCGTGGTTGGAGGGTTCGACCCGGCTCACCCAGCGGTCGTA
>CBFDBS010000076.1:0-9975 GCA_965603105.1 uncultured bacterium | reverse complement strand
CCACAGCTGCATCCATCACGCCTCGCAGCTACAGCAACCTCGACTCGTGAATAATCCAGGTTAGAATGAATTATTCATGAAATCTGTCGACCTTGCTATGTAAACTCAATGATCTAAAGGTGTTATGTTTGATCTCGGGGCCATATCCAGGATTGAACTTTTGTGGTCGTATTCATTTCTTTTAAAGTCGACATCTTTTACCACAAAGGCGCTTTACTCAAAGAACAAGCCATCCTTATCGCCGATCAAGCAATTGGGGAATATATCCGCCAGGGGAGAAACTGTCCAAATGTTTTTAATTGTGCTAAAATGCCTCAAAATGGAAGTGTTTCTCAAACAGATACTCAATCGTGTCCGAGAAGGGACTTTGTTGCCTGAAGATGCTTATAAAGAGTTGAAGGATTTTCCCTATCAGGACTTGGGATTTGCCAAAGTCGACCATCACCGGGAATTGAGAAAAGGATTTCCGGAAATCATTTACGGTCTGGGAAAAACTGTGGATCAGATTGTCCAAATTGCCGAGGCCATTCTTGGAAAAGGATCCAATCTCCTCATAACGAAGGTGGAAGCGTCTATTTTCGCTCAGCTCAAACAGAAAATGCCGCAACTTGGATACAATGACTTGGCCAGAGCGGCTTATTTCAAGCAAAATAAATCTGTAACGGGGAAAGGAAAGATTGTCATCATCACCGCCGGGACATCAGATATTCCTGTCGCCGAAGAGGCCTTTGTGACCTGTGAAATTCTGGGCAATAACGCAGAAAAAATGTATGACGTTGGAGTAGCCGGCCTCCATCGTCTGTTCGGGGAAATGAACAAACTTGAGGGGGCAAGAGTCCTCATCACCGTGGCCGGAATGGAAGGAGCGCTGCCCAGTGTGGTGGCCGGTATTACCAATCTACCGATTGTGGCCGTGCCTACAAGTGTCGGCTATGGGGCCAGTATGAAAGGATTGGCGGCACTCCTGGCCATGCTCAACTCTTGTCCGGGTGGAGTGGGTGTTGTCAACATCGATAACGGCTTTGGAGCGGCATACCTGGCCAGCCTCATCAACCACCTCTGAAAAGTGGGATGAAAAGTGGGGTCAGGCTTTGAAAACTTGGATAACCCTTGAATAAGAAAACCATCGAGAAAGCTATAGAGCTTGAAGGGGTGGGTGTCCATTCCGGCAAGAATATCCTTCTGACCCTCAAGCCGTCCGAATCAGGAAGAATAGAATTTGTCCGCAGGGATAGGGGAGAGAAGCGGATTGAACTCGATCCAAATAAAATTGAAGCGAATTTCTGCACAATCCTTACCGATGGGGAGACAAAAGTCCAGACAATCGAGCATTTGATGGCGGTCCTTCATGTATTTGGACTGGACAGTTTAATGATTGAATTATGGGGTGAAGAAATCCCGATTATGGATGGGAGTGCCTTTCCATTTGCCAAGGCTATTCAAGAGGCGGGAATCGTGGATCTGCAACAGGAGAAAAAAAGGATAAGAATCACCAAATCCTTCCTCATCCAGGAAGGGGGGGCATCGGTTGAAGCGGTCCCGGACCCAAATTTCAGAATCAGTTACCGAATTGACTACGATCATCCGGCTATTGGAGAGCAGGAGATCAGCCTGGCCATAAGCCAGGACTCCTTCATTGAGGGAATCGCTCCTGCGCGAACTTTTGGATTCCTCGATGATGTTCCTTTTCTTGTGGCACGAGGTTTGGCACGCGGAGGCTCTCTTGAGAATGCCATTGTCCTCGATGAGAAGGGAGTGATCAACGGGCCGCTGCGTTTTCCCGATGAGTTTGTCCGCCATAAGGTGTTGGATTTATTGGGCGATCTGGCGCTCTTTGGAGTTTCCCTTGTAGGGCATTTTAAAGGGAACAAGGCCGGACACCATCTCCACCGTGCCTGCGTTCTATTCCTGTTGGATAATCCCGATCACTGGGCAGAGATCTGAGCAATTGCGGGAACAGACGGGGCTGTTATTTTTACCGCAAGAGGGGTAATGCGCACTTGTTCTTGTAATCTCTGTATGATTCTGATATAAAAAGGCTTAACAGTTCAATCATTTAATGGGAGAAGAGACGTGCCAGGCGAAAAAGAAAAAGCAAAAAAAGACAAATTCCAAAAAGCATTAATGGCCTACGGCCAGGCTATGAAACCATTTCACAAAGGTGCCTATCTAAAGGCCTCCGAATTGCTGAAAAATTTCATTGAAAAAGAGGATACGGAGAAGGAACTGTCCGATAGGGCCGAGATGTATTTCAAAATCTGTGAGGAGTATCTCAAAAAAAAATCGGTCTCGCTAAAAACGTTTGAGGACTACTACAATTATGGTGTCTTCAAAATCAATCAAGGTGATTACGAAGATGCTCTATCACTATTGAACAAGGCCTCTGAACTCAAGCCCAAAGAGGGGAAAATTCCCTATCTTCTGGCCACTGTCTACAGCCGGATGGAGAAGCTTGAGGAATCCCTGGAACTCTTAAAAAAAGCCATACAGATAGATGATTTTTTTGCCATTTTGGCCCAAAATGAAGTGGATTTTGAGTCAATTAAGGAAGACAAAAAATTCCAACTGATCACAGGGATGGCATGAAAAGAGATCTTCACGCGCTCGTTTTGGCCGCGGGGAAGAGCACTCGATTCAAATCAGGAAAAGTCAAGGTTCTCCACACCCTTTTAGGGAAGACGATGCTTCAACTGGTGTTGGAGCCCGTCTCTCAACTCAAACCTAAAAAAATTCATCTGGTTGTCGGATACCGGAAAGAAGCCATAATGGCAGAAAAGTATCCGAAGAATGTCGATTTCGTTATCCAGAGACAGCAGCTGGGAACGGCTCATGCCGTCTCTTCGGCAAAAAAGACACTCGAAAACGCAATGGATAGTGATCTTCTGGTCATCAACGGTGATCTGCCTCTTATCCGCCCCGAAACCCTTCAACCTTTTCTAAGGACTCACAGAAGTAAGGGAAACGCTTTGACTTTTTTGACTGCCGAGCCGAAGAATCCTTTCGGATTCGGGCGTGTCGTTCAATCAGATGACCATCTGTGGCGGGTTGTCGAAGAAAGAGAGGCAACTCGTTCTCAGAAAAAGATCGGGGAAGTCAATGTCGGTATTTACCTTTTCAATATAAAAGAGCTTTTTAAGGCACTGCCCAAAGTTTCCAACAGAAATAAAAAGGGAGAGTACTATATCACCGATTTGATCGAGATCATGAGTCTGGCTGGGATGAGGGTGGGCAAATTCAAAACCGAAAACAGTTCCGAAGTCATCGGTGTCAACGACCGCTTTGAGCTTGCTGCTGCAGTTGATGCACTCCGGTTGAGGAAAATCAAAGCCCTGGCGGTTTCGGGTGTAACCATCCTGGGACCGGCTACAACTTGGATCGATCTTGACGTTCAAATCGGTATGGATACGATTCTCTATCCCTCGGTTATTATAGAAGGGAAATCCGTGATCGGCAAAGGGTGTCAGATCTATCCTTTTGTTCACATTATAGACTCCAAAATTGGTTCTGAAGCGAGAGTGCTCACCTCGACCGTAGTTGAAAAGAGTGTCCTTGAAGAAAAGGTGAGTATAGGCCCCTTTTGCCGTCTGCGGCCGGATTCTATCGTCAAAAAAGGAGCCAAGGTCGGCAACTTTGTTGAAATGAAAAGCACGGTTTTCGGCGAGGGCTCCAAAGCAGGTCATCTCTCGTACCTGGGGGATGGCCAAGTCGGAAAAAAAGTGAATATCGGTGCCGGAACGATCTTTTGCAATTATGACGGACAGAAAAAGCATACGACATTCATCGGCGAAGGCGCTTTTGTGGGTTCGGGTACGGAGCTTGTCGCTCCCATCAAAATAGGAAAGGGCGCATATATTGGAGCGGGATCGACCATAACCAAAAATGTTTCTCCGGGCGCCCTGGCGGTTGAACGTTCGAAGCAAGTCGAAAGGAAAGGTTGGGGAAAGATTAAAAAGGGGAAATAATGTGTGGAATTTTCGGTTATGTCGGTAAGGGAGGCATTGTTCCGCTTCTCGTAGAAGGGCTAAAGAAGCTCGAATACAGAGGATACGATTCCGCGGGTATCGCCGTTCTCGATGGAGAAAATCTACACATCCGTCGGGTCAAAGGCAAAATCGTGAGTCTGGAAGAGAGCCTCAAAGATGAGGAAATAGAGGGGACATACGGCGTCGGTCACACGCGCTGGGCAACACACGGCCGCCCGTCTGAGGAGAACGCCCATCCGCACCGTGACTGCACGAATTCTATTGTCGTGGTCCACAACGGAATCATCGAAAATTATCTGGACATCAAAAACACCCTCAAAGATGAGAATCATGAATTCGTCACCGAAACCGATACCGAAGTCATCGCCCATCTTATCGAAAAGTACTACACGGACTCCCTCGAATCGGCCGTCCAGGATGCCCTAAAAGAACTGGAGGGAAACTTTGCGGTCTGCGTCGTTTCTCTCAAAGAAAAGGACAAACTTGTGGCCGCAAAAGTCGGTCCTCCTCTGGTCATTGGGCTGGGAGATGATGAAAATTTTGTCTCTTCCGATATCAATCCGCTTCTCAAATATACCCAGGACATTGTGTTTTTGGAGGATGAGGAACTGGCTGTGATCGAGCCGGATTCTGTCCGGTTTTTTGACTTTGCCGGGAAACCCTTGAAGAAAAGCTCCGAAAAGATATCCTGGACGCCTCTTATGGTTGAAAAACGGGGCTTCAAGCACTTCATGCTCAAAGAAATATTCGAACAGCCCGATGTCATACGGGATACGCTTTCCGGAAGAGTCTCGCTGGACACGGGAGAAGTTTTTCTGAAGGAAATGGGCCTTGCGCCGCAGCTTCTTGAGAGTATCCGGAGGATAGTCATTCTTGCCTGCGGTACTTCCTTCCATGCCGGGCTGGTCGGGAAGTGTTTTCTGGAATCCATCGCTCAGATTCCTACTGAGGTCGTCTATGCCTCCGAGTACCGATACCAGGATTTTATTCTGGAAAAAAAGACTTTGGCTGTCGCCGTATCACAATCGGGAGAGACCGCCGATACTCTGGCCGCCTTGAGGACTGTGACGGCCAAGAAAGTTCCCTGTCTGGCCATCTGCAACGTCATCAACTCCACCATCGCCCGGCAGGCAGATGGAGTCCTATTGACGCATGCGGGTCCTGAGATCGGTGTGGCCGCCACCAAGACTTTTTCGGCCCAGATGGCGGCTTTCGCACTGTTGGCCGTTCATTTGGGACAGGTCAGAGACAAACTCACCCGGAAAGAGAGCCTGACTTTCATTCAGGATCTTCAGCGTATCCCCCATAAAATTGAGGAGATTCTCGGCCGGTCTGCCGCGATCGAAGATCTGGCCCGGCAATTTGTTTCCTATTCCCATTTTCTCTTCCTGGGCCGTTGGGTCAGCTTCCCGGTAGCATTGGAAGGGGCTTTGAAACTGAAGGAAATCTCGTACATCCACGCCGAAGGATACGCGGGAGGCGAGATGAAGCACGGCCCTATCGCTCTTATCGATGAAAAAATGCCGACCTTGGTTGTTGTTCCCAAAGACCGGGTCTACGAAAAGATGCTCAGCAATATCTCAGAAATCAAGACGAGGCTCGGTTATGTTTTGGCTCTGGCTTTTGAGGACGATTTGACCATTGGCGATAGAGTCGATGGAGTGATACCGGTGCCGGTGACTTCGCCTCTTTTTACACCCTTTTTAACGACGATCCCCCTCCAGCTTTTTGCCTATTCCATCGCCTCCATCAGGGGTGCCGATGTCGATCAGCCCCGCAACCTGGCCAAAAGTGTGACTGTAGAGTAGGGCTTTCCGACTCCTTCACCATTTCAATTTGACCATGACCCTCGCTTGACGTGGCTGTTGCCTACCCCAGACTTCTCCGAAAATGGCGATGTCTTCCTTGACGAAAGAGATGGGCCTCTGGCTGTTGAAGAGATTGAGGATATCGACTCTCAAGTCCAGAGACATGGAATCGGGAAGTCCGATCGGGCCGAGGCCAAATCCTTTTTCCAATCCCAAGTCAAAAAAGAAATGGGCGGGTGTTTCTCTTGTTCCCCGTCCTTCGGGGAAGGCATAATAACCATCAAAATAAGGGACATAGCCCAGTTTTTCCCAGTGGTAGCCCGATATCCATTCAATAACTGCTGATAGAGCCACTCCAAAGGGGGCAATGTAAATGGTGTTCAACTTGAAGTTGTGATCAACCGAATAAGGGAGCTTGCCGTACCATCCCTCATCGCCGATTCCCCGCCCACCAAGGCCTCCCAGGAGGAAATCATACTGTTCTTTCAACTCCTTATATTCAGGAAGATCGGGAATGTAGATGTGGTTTCCGAACATTCCCAGATAATTTGTGCTTCCTTCCTCTTGGGACCAGGAACCGGTTTCGCTCTGTCCGGGATTCGTTCCCTTCGCTGAGGCGTGGCTGTAGGAGGCGTTCAGGAAAAAACGTTCACCGACTCTTCCGCGCAGTTCCACCTCCAGGCCTTGATAGTTTCTTCTTTTATGCTCGAAATTGTCGTAGAGGAATTTGTAGCTGCCGCCTTGGATATCGATGACGGCTAAAACTTCGAGCAGGTCCTTAGCGCTGGTCCTCACGTAGCGGGCGATGATGGCCCAGTTCTTTCCTATCCGGCGGTCAAACTCGACGAGAAACCGGGTGAGAAAGTTCGGCTTCAGGTCTTCGGCTACCTCGAAAGGCTGCGTCTTTTGTTCGGACTCAATCTTCCAGTTGCCGGTGTCGCTGATTTGAGCCGATTCGGGGTTTTCGGAGCCCGTCCATTTGTACATGCGGAAGGTCAAACCCGCTCCCGAGTTGAACAAGCCGAGGGGCATAGTGGTGATGAGGTCGGAGAAACGGCCGAAGCCGATTTTGAGAACATTATTTCCGTTGCCTGAGATATCGTAAGAAAAAGATAAACGGGGAGAAAGGAAGTCTCCGATGCCCCAGGACCATAATTTTTCGTTGTTGTGATCAAGACAGATTTGTGTTTGAGACCTGAGGCCGAGCATGAATGAGAATCTTTTTATGGTGATTTTGTCTTTGAGAAACAGGCCGATCCCGCCGGCCGAATTGATGAAATTGAAATCGCCGTATTCCCGGAAATAAGTGGGTGTTCGTTCTCCTTCATCCCATGAGCTGAAGGAATATCTTGTGCCGCTGTCGAAACCGTCATTTGGAAAAAGATCCTCATCTTTGCCCGAGAAATCAACGAGAAAATCTGATGAAAAGGAATAGTACTCGAATCCCAGATTGATTTCGTGGCGCCCAACGTCGAGCGTATCGACAAATTTTGTCAGTTTAGCGGAAAAATCCATCCGGTGCGTGTCATCGGTGACATCGCCGTATGAATTGTTCAGACTCTGGGCCAAATCTTCGATGAAGTATTGGGCGGGACCCAGGTCGCCGTCTGCGGGCGTAGTGAAGAGGTTCCGTTTGACATAGCCCATGCCTGCTTCGACGAAAGTCGAGGAATCGAGTATACCCTTGTAGTTCAGTCTGAGGATCGTGTCTGTGAATTTCTTTTCTTCATAAAGCTCTGGAATGCCGGTGCCCCCTTTCTGGCCCAGGGAGGTGTGAAAAATGGACGTCAAGGAAAGGTTGTGATTGTTGGACAAGGCATAACTGAGTTTAGCGAAGATATTGTTTTGCTGCTGAGTCAGTCGCCCTTCAGGTACAAGAAGGTAGCCGACGGTATTCTCCTGCGTCTCATATGAGTCCAGGAATAAATTGTTGGAGAAAAAAAACCACAGCTTATCCTTGATGACCGGGCCTCCCAGATTGAAGTAGGTATTGTAGTTGGAGAATTTATCGAAATCACTCACCGCAGACAACTGGTCCTGCCGTGCGGCCTGAAGGCCTTTATCCAAAAAAACCAGGGAAAATTCTCCCGAGAGATCATTGCCGCCACTTTTGGTCACCATGTTGATGATTCCTCCGTAGGCGGCTCCGAATTCCGGGCTGAAGGGATCGGAAATGATCTGAATCTCGTCCAGCGAATCAAAGCTGATGTGCATCCCCGAGTTTTTGAGCCTCACTCCACTGATTGACAAGCCATCAACGATCCAGTTGTTCCCTTCTTCACCTTCACCTCGAAAGCTGGGTTGACCTTGAGCGGCCGTTCCGCGTCTTGTGTTGGCACGGACGCCCGTCACGCCCGGGACTAATTTGGTGATGTCGACGATATTACGGTTCTGGACAGGAACTTTGGACAGATCGTCGCTGGTGATGTGATAGCTGGTATCGATCGAAGATTTATCGATGAGCGGAGCAGTGGCGGTGACGACGACTTCCTCAGTGACCGGGGATAGTTGAAGTGTGGTCAAAACTTCCGTACGCTGTCCCAAACGGACGATTACATTTTCCTGCACCAGCGGGCGGAATCCTTCCAGTTCGAAGGTGAGTGTGTATTGTCCCACAGGAAGCAGCGGCAGGAGGAAATCGCCTTTAGCTGATGATATGACTGTCCGGATACCCTGGAGATTGCGGCTTTTGGCGACAATCTGGACACCGGGGAGCACTTCTCCGTTCTCATCGACAACGCGCCCTTGGATTTCGCCCGTTTCGGTGGCCGAAAGCGAGCCGGACAAGGCAATAAACATCACCAGCCAAACAAAAACAGTTGATTTTTTTAACATGACATCCCCATGATATTTAGACTTTATTGAAGAAAACCTCTCTTGCCTGAATTATTCATAAAATCTGTTTTAGAAAATTATCGGTCAAAGAGGATGCTCTCTTATTTTTTCTTGTTTTTAGCGTATTTGGCGATGAATTTACCGGTGAGGTTCCGAGCCTCTTCATCGGTGTACTGGGTGGGAGGGGATTTCATGAAATAGGATGAGGGAGCCGCCAAGGCTCCGCTCAATCGGTTATTCAAAGCCAGTTTGCAGCAGCGGACGGCATCGATAACGACGCCGGCCGAATTGGGAGAGTCCTCTACGGAGAGACGGCAGTCGAGGTGAGTCGGAACATCTCCGAAGTGGCGGCTTTCAAGGCGTAAAAAGCAGACCTTATTGTCCTTTTGCCAGGGGACATAATCACTGGGGCCGACATGGATATCTTCGGCATCGATGTCGAGTCCTCTGGCCTTGATCTGTGAGGTGACGGCATTGGTCTTTGATATTTTCTTCGAGGCGAGGCGCTCTCTCTCCAGCATGTTGAGAAAGTCCGTGTTGCCTCCCGTGTTCAACTGGTATGTCCTGTCGATGGGCATTCCGCGGTCGAGGTACAGATTGACGAGTGTTCGATGGAGGATGGTCGCTCCCACCTGGGATTTGATGTCGTCGCCGATGATCGGAAGATTTTTTTTCTCGAAACGGTTCTGCCAATATTTTTCGCTGGCGATAAAGACCGGAATGCAGTTGATAAAGGCGCAGCCGGCTTCTAATATCTGTTCGATGTACCATTTGGTCGCTTCTTCGCTTCCGACAGGAAGATAATTGATGACCACATCGGCCTGGGTGCCTTTGAGGATGCCGACCACATCGGCTGTATTTCCCGGAGCTTTTTCGATGATATCGGACAGGTATTTCCCGAGGCCGTCGTGGGTCATTCCCCGTTCCACTTTGATTCCCATATGCGGCACGTCGGAAAATTTGGTGGTGTTGTTAGGAGCAGTGAAAACGGCCTGGCTGAGGTCCTTGCCGACCTTGTTTTTATCGATATCGAAGGCGGCCACGAATTCTATGTCGCGGATGTGATACCCCCCGAGATTGACGTGCATAACCCCGGGAATGGCATCGGAATTTTTAGCGTTTTTATAGTACTGTACGCCTTGGATGAGGGAGGATGCGCAGTTGCCCACTCCGATGATAGCGACTTTGATTTTGCTCATATACACATCTCCTTGGCGCTGAAAAAAGATGAAATCATTTTATCATTATCTGCCAGCAAGTCAATAAACCTCATCATTAGAAAAATCGGGGCCTATCCCCAATTTTACAATTTCTGATTTGACTTCAGAATGTTCCGGTGGTACATCTAT
>CBFDBS010000075.1:0-10088 GCA_965603105.1 uncultured bacterium | reverse complement strand
ATAATGAATGGCCTGAAGGACAGATTGAAAGTCCTTCTTCGGTTCGCTGATAAGGAGAGGGACGGCCTTTTTGGCCAATTCAAATTCGATCCCTTCATTTTCAAGAAAGCAAAGAAAGTCATAAATTCTTTCATATTGAAAATCGGAAGATATTTCTCTTTGGCCTTCAATGTGTTTGACTGTGTGACCGAAAAATGTTCCCGCCCATTTTGGATTCACGTCCAGCCGGTTGAGTATTTTTTCAAGCAGAGGAGAGAGATTGTTGCGCAGGATATAGGTATAGGTGTCCTCGGGGGTTCCCCATTTTTTCAGCTGTCCGTATCTTACGTGGATGTCCACCGGCAGCCCCTTTTTTTTCTCTTCGATACGCTCGTCATCTATAGGTATGGGAGGCGAATCTGTGTCCGGATACATACGGTCTGCTCCCGGCAGGACTCTCTCAAAAATGGTCGTGCCATCCTCCATCGATTTACGGCTTTCGTTGGGTACCCTTTCAAATGCCATCCGGCATCTCTCTTCGACGGTTTCCAGGGCAGTGGGGATGTCTTCGGCCGGTCCCCATAACAGGATTTGCGCATCTTCTTCTCCGGCATCCAAAAGGGACTGGAGAGTCTTGAGATCGGATTCGGTGAGGCTCTCTTTTATTTGTTCGGAATGAGCCATATTCGGTTTTTCCAGGCAGGCGATCACTTTTAACCTGTCACTCAATTCATCGGCGAAGATTTTGCCGGGCTGGGTGAAATGGGAGAGGATCCCTTTGTAGCCAGGGAGATTGACGGCGATAACGGAAAGATTGTTCATGAATACAGATTGAAGGAGGGAGTAATCGAATTGGATCCCCTCCTTTTTTATCTTTTTATAACTCATCGTCCATTGTATTCCGGGCTCAGGCACAGGAAATCTTGTCTGAAGTTTGTCCCTGATTTTGAGGAGTGCCCACTGTCTGAAGACCTCGTTGTGGGTGAGTTCGGGAATCATCCTGTTGTGGGAGACCCCTTTGATTTCGACACGGGTTCCGCCTCGGCAGCTGACATTGACATCCTCTCTTCCCGTCCCGATCCCAATTCTGACTTTTCCCGTGCTCCTGTTCAGGAAGCGGATGTACTCGGCCCCTTCTCTAACCTCTTCCGGATTGGCGAAATCCGGATAGGTGACCGTTTCGATGAGTGGAATGCCGAGTCTGTCGGTTTTATACGTCCTGACATGGGAGACATCCGAAATTTCACGGCAAGAATCCTCTTCCAGGCTCAATTGGATCAGCCTGACTTTTTTATTTTTGAGCTGGATTTCTCCTTCGATGCCGAGAATGGCTGTTCTCTGAAATCCCGTGGGGATGCTTCCATCTAGATACTGTTTTCGGGTGATGTGGAGCTCACCGACGATATTGAGTTTGCTGAGCAGTGCAATCTCAAGGGCGATGTCCAGCGCTTCTCTGTTAATGGGGAATGGGGGAGTGTCGTCGATTTCATAGGTACAGGTTGTTCTGTTTTTGATTTTGTAGACAATTGTCTTTCTGGTTTTGAATTCCATAAGCGCGGTGCCGTCGTATTCCCCGAGCTCACTGAGTGTGGGGCGCATGTGCCTGATGATTTCGGCATTGATATCATCATCGTTGTGATAAATGCCTGCAGGGCAGTTACAGAAGAGTTTTTTCTTTGTTTTCAGCTGCTGATGAATTTCCAGTCCGGCCTTGAAGCCGACCCTGTCGTAATCCGGCTGCTGGGCATTCGTACGCAGAACATAACCCACGTCTTCTTTTGTTTTTTCATAATTGGATAATGGATTGAATCGTTGTGTCATGCCTGTCCTGCAGAGCGTTCAAAAATTATACTTTGGCCTAATATTATTCAATTCCAGGCCGGATTAGTAAAGCTTCTTTTTGTTTTTTGATTGCAATTCACAGCTGCTCATCTTGACTTTATATCCATACATAATATAAATGGCAGTTATTGTGATGGAGAGATCTTTGATTCTCTCACAAATTTTTCTTTTAATGACGAGGAGGGATTACCATGAAAAGTGAAGTGATTGAGAAACTGGCGGCTCTGATCACCGCGGCTTTCGGTTTAGTGGCCGCTCTGGCCTGGAATGGGGCGATCAAGGCTATCTTCGCTAAGATCTTCACCGAGGCGGAAGGCCTGACCCAGATGCTGGTTTATGCGGTGGTAGTGACGATTATCGCGGTTTTAGCCACCCTTTGGATCGGCAGGGCTTCAGCCAAGGCCAAGAAAGGGGAGTGAGCTAAACGGCCTTTATCAAACCGAACTTTTCGCAAACCGCCTTGGCGATCTGGATATCCTGGACCGCCACTCCGGTGAGATCTGCGACTGTTGTTTGATTGTCCGAAGTCCTCGATTTTAAAGGATCAGAGAGAATCTCTCCCAATTCGACGATCTGATCTTTATGGATTTGTCCCGCTTTGAGGGCGTGGTGAATTTCTCCGCGTTCGAGGCATTGGGAGATACTGTCGGCAACGATCAAGTCCGCCATGTGAAGAATTTGAGGGTCGAGCTCCTGTTTTTCGGGTGTGTCGGATCCCACGGCGGTTATATGTGTTCCTGTCTGAATGTGTTCGGCAAATAGCAGTGGGGATTGAGATGGGGTGGCCGTTATGATGAAATTGCAGTTTCTGGCGATATCTTCGGTATTTTGAGTCGTTTGGATGCAAAATTCTAGAGGTTCCATATCTGTTTTGTAGACATCCAATTCTTTTTGGTTGAGTCCCCAGACAAGGACATCTCTGCAGGCAACGATGCCCTTGATATATTCGAGTTGGAGCCTGGCCTGAATTCCGGCTCCGACAAGGCCAATACAGCGGACTTTTTTAGGAACGAGACATTTTGCCGTAACGGCTCCTGCGGCTGCGGTCCGCACATTGGTCAAAAGCCCCTCGTCGAGCAGTATGGCTAACAGTTCCCCAGTTCTCTGCTTGAAGATAAGCATGAGTCCTGATTGGTATGA
Organism: uncultured bacterium; assembly: GCA_965603105.1. GTDB lineage: Bacteria > Acidobacteriota > Aminicenantia > Aminicenantales > Aminicenantaceae > CBFDBS01. The sequence goes on along the minus strand of CBFDBS010000075.1, from coordinate 7,127 downwards.
AGGATCCTCGGCATGGGGGCCGTAGAATCCCGAGGCGATTTTGATCACATAGTGTTCGTCGTTGATGATGTATCCGTACTTGATATGTACGTCTCCGGGAGGCTCCTTGAAAATGAGCTCTCCGACGGGGGGGACGACGACTTTTCCTCTGGAATAAGCAATGAATCCTTCTTCTATCCACTGAATGATATCGATGTCAGGCAGGACCTGTTCGATTTCAGAGCGGTGTAAAATTCTGGTCATTGGAGTTGTTCCCTTTGACAAAAAATGGTTCTGAGCGCTTCTTCACTCAGCTTGGATCCGCTGAGTATCAAAACGGCATTTTTTCCGCAAAATCTTTTCTTTTCCTTGAGATAGGAGGCGACAGAGAGAGCCGCTGCTCCTTCGATAATCATGTAATGCTTGAGGAAGACCGTCCGGACGGCCTCTTTGATTTCGTCTTCGGTGACCAGGATGTAATCATCCACATATTTCTGGCACAACGGGAAAGTCAAAGAGCCTTCCTCGATCCCCCCGGCACTCCCTTCCGACAGAGTAGGCAAAGAGACCATATCGATGATTTGACCGGCCTTTACGGATTCATACATTACAGGGGAATTGAAGGGCTGGCATCCGAAAATTTCAATGGCGGGATTAATACTTTTTAGATACCCGGCTATGCCCGAGATCAATCCTCCCCCGCCCACGGGGACCAAAACGGAGTCGAGGTCTTCCATCTGGTTGAGGAGTTCTACGGCCACTGTCGCCTGCCCGTGGATGATTTTTACATCATTGTAGGCTGAGATATATTCCTTCCCCTCTTTTTCGGCGGTCTTTCTGGCCTGGATTTCAGCCAGAACACAATCATCGCCATAAAAATCAATCGGGGCACCGGTGGAGCGCAAGGCGTTCACTTTGGCCTCCGACGCCGTTTCAGGCAGATAGATTTTGCCGTCTATATTGAATTTATTCAGTCCATAGGCAGTGGCGATTCCGTGATTGCCGGATGAGGCGGTGATGATACCTTTTTTTTTCTGCTCCGGCGTGAGTGAGAGCAGTTTGTTCAGCGCCCCCCTGAGCTTGAATGAACCTGTCTTCTGGAAGTTTTCCAGTTTGAGATGGACATGGCTTTTTCCGATTTGACTCAAGTGGGGAGAATATTCCAGCGGTGTTTCTCGAATAAAAGGCCGAATTCTCAAATCGGCTTCCATTGCTTCCTTATAAATATCAAAGGAATCTTTAAGAGGCGCTGTCTTTGTTGTCATTTCACCGGCCGCGTTTTTTCTTAAGAATAACAAAAAAAGAGGAGCAAAGAAACGAAAAGAATTTGCATCACTTTGAGAAGCACTGCTATACTCATGGGGGGAAATTCTTGAAAGGGAGCAAGGAAATGAAAACAATCGGCCTCATCGGGGGAATGAGCTGGGAGTCCTCTCTGGAGTACTACCGAATCATCAACGAAACGGTCAAAGAAAAACTCGGCGGGTTGCATTCGGCCGATTGCATCATGTATTCCTTTGATTTTCAAGTGATTGAAAAGCTTCAGCACAAAGGGGATTGGGAGGGACTGACCGGACTTATGATCGAAGCCGCCCGGAAGCTCGAAAGGGGAGGGGCGGAAATGATCGTTATCTGCACCAATACGATGCACAAGATGGCCGATGCTGTTCAGAACAGCGTCAGCCTTCCTCTACTCCATATCGCCGATGTGACGGCTGAGGAGATAAAATCAAAAAAGATGACGACCGTCGGACTCCTGGGAACCCGGTTTACGATGGAAGAAGATTTTTATCGGGAGAGATTGAAAAGGAAGCACGGCTTCGAAGTGATCATCCCTGACGAAAGAGAAAGAGAGACCATCCATTCTATCCTTTATAACGAACTCTGTCTGGGAGAGATAAAGGATATGTCGAAGGAGACATTCAGGAGAATCATCGACAATCTATCCCAACGCGGAGCGGAAGGTGTCATTCTGGGGTGTACGGAGATTCCACTTTTGGTGGAACAGAAAGACTATGAAGTGACTCTTTTCGACACGACGGCTATTCACGCTCGAGCCGCCGTCGAATTTGCCCTTTCAGGGTAATAAATCAGGTTCGAGATTCTACTTTAAAAATATTTTGATGATGTTCCACAAGCCCAGGAAAGAAACGATCAAAATAATGATTGTGCCGATGGTATTTTGAAGCCTGGTGTTGGCCAAAGAACCCATACGTTTTCTGTGGTTCAGGACGATAAGCAGGAAGATGGAGGCTACGGGCAGAATGATTCCGTTGGCCACCTGGGCGAAGACGATCACCGAGAGGGGCTTCAGGTCGAGTAGAGAAACACACATGCCGATAAGGATGATGCTTATCCACACCGCCCGGAATCCTCTCGAGGCCTGCTCTCCCTTCCAGTTCAAAATGCCGGATGAGGCAAAGGCGGCCGCATAGGGAGCCGTCACCGCCGAACTTAGACCGGCCGCGAAAAATCCGATTCCAAAAAGAATATTGGTGAATGTTCCGAAGAGCGGCTTCAGCTGCAGGGCCAGTTGAGCCCCGCTTTCCAGCGTTTTGCCCTGGGAAAAGAAGGCGACAGAAGAGGTGACGATGATGGACGCAGAGACCAATCCCCCAAGGCTGACGGCGAGAATGAGATCCTTTTTGACATGCTTGAGTTGATCTGGAGTTTTCCATTTCTGCCGCACGGCCGCAGAGTGAAGAAAAAGATTGTACGGTACGACAGTTGTTCCCACCAGTGCCAGGGCTAGATAGAGAGAATCTTTGGGGAAGGATGGAATCAAACCCTTAAGGATGCCCAACAAGTCGGGTTTGATGAAAATCAAGGTTGTCAAAAAGGAGAGGCTCATCAAAAAGACCAGAAAAACAAGAAATTTTTCGATCAGCCTGTATTTTTGAGTTCCCAGGATGGCTATGGCCGTCAAGGAAAGGAGAACCACCCATAACTTTGGAGGAAGGGGAGTGATCATCCCCAGCCCGATCGATCCCCCGATGATATTGCCGGCTTCATAGGCTGCGCAGCCGAAAGTGATGGAGGAGAGGATTAAGATGGTGAAGATCAGCCGGGGGAGGGCTTTTTGAGTGAATCCTCTCAGTGCTTGGGCGAGATCCTGGCCGGACCCCACGCTGAGGCGTCCCGTCATTTCCTGAAGGATGATGGTTGTCAGGGTGGCGAAAACAAGAGTGAAGATGAGGGCGTAGCCGAATTGAGCCCCGGCCAGCGAGCATGTGGTTACGGTTCCGGGGCCGATGAAGGCGGCCGCCACTAAAAAACCCGGGCCGAAGGATCCTCTCTTAGCTTTTTTGGCCATAACCCCCACCACCCGGTGTTTCGATCCTGAGAACATCCCCCGGTTGGATTTTCAGATTGGCTTTTGAGCCGAGATTGATCTTTTGTTTTGCGGTCAAAAGGGTATTCTTCCCTCTCTTGCCCTCTTTTCCTCCTGATGCGCCGTAGGGAGCGAATGTCCGCCGTTCGGAGATGATCGACACTTGGGTGGGAACGAAAAATTCATACTCCCTGACAATCCCTTCTCCTCCCTTTCTGAGGCCGCTGCCACCGGATCCTTTTCTGAGGCCGTATTTTTTGATTCTCAGAGGGAGATAGTTCTCGATGGCCTCGATCGGAGTGTTCAAAGAATTGGTCATATGGGTGTGAACCCCGCTGAGACCATCCTGAGTGTGGCTGGCTCCCATTCCTCCACCGATGGTTTCATAATAAGCGAAACTTGTCTTCCGGAAAGGATCAAAACCTCCGAAAGCGACATTGTTCATAGTTCCTGAGCTTGCCGCCGGAACTTTGAAGGGAACGGCCTGGGCCAAGGCTCCCAGGAGAACATCCACAATCCTCTGTGAAGTTTCAACGTTGCCGCCGGCCGTGGCCGAAGGGTATTGGGCATTGAGGATGTTTCCCTCCGGCGCGATAATTGACAGTGGTTTCATCAATCCGGTGTTGAAAGGGATATCTTCTTCCACTAAAGAGCGGAAAACGTAGAGAACTGCAGAACAAGTGACGGCGAAGTTAGCATTGACACCTCCTTCAACCTGAGGATCGGATGAACTGAAATCGATCTCTGCTTCATGACCTTTGATGGAGACGAGGACACCGATTTTAATCGGTTTATCGGTTATCCCGTCATTATCGAGGAAATCATGGTAGGCATACGTTCCGTCGGGAATGTCTCCGATGGTCTGTCTGAGGATGTTTTCGGTGTAGTCTTGAATGAATTGTCCATACTTTTTAATCTCGCTCAGGCCGAAGCGTTGGATTGTTTCATTCAGGCGCTGTTTGCCTTTATGATTGGCGGCCACTTGAGCCAGGAGATCTCCTTTTCTTTCATCCGGAGTCCGGACATTGGCCAGAATCAGATTCAAGATATCTTCGTCTCTTCTTCCACGCCGGATCAATTTAATAGGGGGAATAATCAATCCTTCCTGGAAAATCTCTGTGGCCAGGGGCATGGACCCGGGGCTCATTCCTCCGATATCCGAGTGATGGGCCCTGTTGGCCACAAAGAACTCGAGCCTTCGGTTGATAAAGACGGGAGCGATACAGGTGAGATCCGGCAGGTGAGTTCCCCCCCGGTAGGGATCGTTGAGAATGACCATATCTTCTGGGGAAAAATCGACTGACGTCAGACAGGTTTGAACGGAAAGAGGCATGGCTCCAAGGTGGACCGGGATGTGTGATCCCTGGGCGAAAGTTTCTCCCGTTTTGTTGAAAAGAGCGCAGGAAAAATCTTTTCTTTCTTTGATATTCGGCGAAAGCGAAGTCCTGCCCAGAACCGCCCCCATTTCCTCCGCAATGGAGATAAATATGTTTTTGAACAGCTCGAGCTCAATCGGATCGTAAGGAGAGGCGCTCATTGCTTTTCCCTTTGAATGATCATGTTATCAAATCCGTCAACAGTCAAATTCCAGTCCGGGGGGAGAAGCGTCGTCGATTCTTCATCCACAATCAGGGCTGGTCCCAAGATCAGGTTGCCGGATTTCAAAAGTTTTCTTTTGAAAAGGTGAGTTTGCTGTCTACGGCGGTTGTAGACAATTGTTTGTCTCCCGAATAAGGCTTCAGTGGGATCGGTACTTCCCAGGCGTTTTTTTCTGAATGGGATTTTAGTGGTCGTTCCCAGAGCTTTGACACGGATGTTGACGATTTCCACCGGATGGTCTAGATGGTGGTAAGCATACATCCGGGTGTGAGCCCTATGGAAGGATGTCTCAATCGAACGCTGTTCTGTGTAGGGGATATTGATCTCATAGGATTGGCCTGTGTATCTGATGTCGAGCGAGGGGATGATCTGGATTTGGCCGGGATTGAAGCCTTCTTTTTTCATATCCTTAAGGCCGTTTTGGGCCAGAACAGCAAAGTGCCGTTTCAATTCGTCCTTTTTCAAGCTGTCGAGCGCTTTCAAAATGGATTTTGAGTAATCCTTGATGGAGTCGGCCAAAAGCAGTCCGAGGGCGGAAAGTACTCCGGCATTTTGAGGAACAATCACTCTCGGCATCTTCAGGTGGGAGGCGATATCTGCGGCGTGCATACCGCCAGCTCCCCCAAATGAAAAAAGGCTGAAATTTCTGGGATCGAAACCGCGTTCGATGGAGATGACGCGGATGGCTTTCTCCATGGTCGCATTGGCGATATCGATAATGCCTTCTGCGGTCTCTTCGACTGTTTTTTTCATTCGGGCGGCAATTTTTTCGATGGCCTGAAAACTTCTTTCCGGATGGATTTTCATCCGCCCTCCGAGAAAAAAATCTGGGACAAGTCTTCCCAGCACAAGATTGGCATCCGTAACAGTCGGAGACCGGCCTCTCCCATAGCAGGCGGGTCCGGGTTGGGCTCCGGCGCTTTGTGGACCGACTCTGAGTGAATGCCCGCGATCGAGAAAGGCGATCGAGCCCCCACCTGCACCTACGGAGTGGATGTCGATGATCGGAATTCTGATGGGGAAATTTCCGATGACGCTTTCGTTCGTTCGTCGGATCTGCCCGTCCAATAAAGAGACATCAGAGGACGTTCCTCCCATATCGAAGGTGATGATGTTTTTGAAGCCGGCCCTGTTCCCTAGATGGAAGGCGGCCACAACACCGCCGGCGGGACCGGAGAGAGAGGTTTTGATAGGATCGGATTTGGCTGCTGCAGGGGAGATGTGTCCTTCGTTGGACTGCATAACTCTGAGTTTAACCTTTCCGAGTTTGCTTTCGAGATCGGAGAGGTAGCGACTGATGACGGGCATAAGATAGGCATTAACGGCGGTCACGGACATTCTTTCGTATTCACGGTATTCTGGAAGAATCTCGCTGGAAACGGATAAAAAAAGGCCGCTGTTTTGAAGGGCTTTCTTGATGGCGGCTTCGTTTGAACCGTTGGCATAGGAGTTGATAAGGCACACGGCGACGGCTTCCGACTTCGTCTTTTTGATCTGTTCGAAAATCTGATCCAATGCATGCGGGGAGATTCTTATTTCCACAGCTCCGGTCGATGTCGTTCTTTCGTGGATACCGAAACAATGGTTCCGGGACAGGAGCGGCCGGCTCTGTTCTCCTTCCAGACTGTAAAGGTTTTTGCGCGTTTGCCGCCCGATAAACAGGATGTCTTCGAAACCCTCGGTCGTGATGATGGCAATGGGGCCGCCCTTCCTCTCCAACAGGGCATTGGTGGCGACGGTTGTCCCGTGTATGATGAAGGGAAATGGATTATCCTGTATTTCTTTCTCTATTCCGGCCCATATGGCCAGAGACGGATTCCGCGGCGTTGAAGGAATCTTTTTGATTTCCAGCCCTTCACTCGAAAAAAAAACGAAGTCAGTGAAGGTGCCGCCCGTGTCTATTCCTATCCTGAGCTCTTCCTGAGTCATCTGCATGTGTCACAGGATGTGGCCGAACATGTTGAACATGACGCAGCGGGTTTGATCCGGCTGCTGCCGCCTCCTATCCCGAAGGAGGAAACGAGTTTCCGGATGTCTTTGCTTTGACAGCTAGGGCAGGAGACATTGTTTTCTCTGCCTATGGAGGTCAGGGCCTCGAATCTGTGGCTGCATTTCTGGCAAGTGAATTCATAGATGGGCATAATTGGCTATTATAGCTCAATGAATTGGTTGAGAAAAGAATGAATCAGACTATAACGTATAATTCCATATTGTGTGG
>CBFDBS010000074.1:0-10176 GCA_965603105.1 uncultured bacterium | reverse complement strand
CGACCGAATATCCCTCTTTCTTCAAAACCTGGAAAAAAACGGATTGATTCTTTTTAAGTGAAAAGGCTGAGCAGCGATTTTTTTGTTCTAGATGCCTTTGAAAATATGGAGAGTATAAAAAGCCGCCCAGTTTGTTAGACCTCTCTAAACATCAAATTTTTATAATTTCTCCGAAAAGACTTGACTATGGCTCAATATATGTTTAGTATTAAGTAAACAGTAAACAAGAAAACACCATGGACAGCTTGATATTCGGATCGACATTGAGAATGCTGCGGACAACTGCAGGGATCACTCTGAGGACAATGGCCAAAAAAATCCAGGTGTCTCCTGCTTATCTCAGCCAAATCGAAATGGGAAAACTCCCTCCTCCGACCTTCAACCGTATCGAAAAAATTGCGCGAGTAATCGGGATTCCTTTAGCCTCTCTTCTCGAAATGAGCGAAAGGATCAATCCAGAAATTTTAGCCCTGCTGCAGTCTCATCCGGAACTTGCCCGCCTGATCCAATTCAGCGTAGAAATCGGATTGGATTCAAATGATGTTCAGGAGATCATGAAAGCCCTGGGAGAACTTGGTCTGACAGGATTCAGAAACCTCCTGCGCTATGGCCATGAACATCTCACTGAATTCAAATCGGATCGATTAAATGAATCTTATCTTAAAGCCTTTCAGAAATACGACCAAAGCATTCATTTTCGAGAATCCATCGATCCGGAACTTGTCTTTCCCGATCTGTTCCCGGCCGATAAAAATAAAGTGCTGCACTTTCTCGTTCAAAAATCCTGCCAGAAGTTTCCTTCAATCGATGCTGATAATATCTTTGGAAGTCTCATTGCCGGCGAATTGGAGTCCACATCAGGAATTGGGAACGGAGTAGCCATTCCTCATCTGTTTATCAAAGGTATCGATAAGAGGATCCTGTCCATCGCCAGAATTCCCAAGGGGATTAATTTCGATGCCATCGATGACAAACCAGTCTATCTTGTCTGTCTCATTCTCGACACCGAAAAAGCCCATCGGTCCCATTTGAAACTGTTGGCCTTTCTTGCCCGTCAGTTTCATCATCCCGGACTGATGGATAACATAAAAAAAGCTAAGACCAAAGAACAGATTCTTTCTCTGATGTTTGACATGAGGCTGCCAAGCCTCAACTGATAGAAAAAAGAGGGAAATTCAAAGGTGATTCTTCTAATCTCTCTCGATCGATCGGAGGAATAAAATGAACAGACCTTCACCAAAGAAAAGTAAAAAATTCAAAATCAACCTCTCTGAAAAAGAACAAGAATCTTTTTCAGTTGAGTACTGTGACGTGTGTTTCCTTGCTTTCGGCAGCCAGGAACCTCGTCTGAAACATCACAATAAGACCATTCATAAAGACTGTTCAGGCATGATTTGAGGGAGAAAATCCCCCACGCGTTACCCTTGTTCATTATGCCTGCCCACTCCCGCGGAAGCTGAAATCTGAACTGAGCTCTGGGCGAATCGCCAACTATCAAACGTTTGAGATTGAAGATCATCTTCAATTCCTTTAAAATAGGTAGTTAAAACAATGCTGGAAAAAGATCTGACCATTCTCGAAATTCTGACCTTAGGTCATCCTGTCCTGGTTCAAAGAGCAAAAGAGATCGACAACATCGATCAGGACATCATCGATCTGGCCGAAAATATGGTTCTCACCATGCATGCCGCTCCCGGCCTCGGTCTGGCCGCTCCTCAAGTCAATCACAGCCGCCGCCTCATTACCGTCGATCTCTCAATCGGAGAAAAAAGTGAAAGCCTCCTTGTCCTCATCAATCCCGAGCTGACCGACAAAGAGGGAGAAGAAGTTCTCGAAGAGGGATGTCTATCCGTCCCTGGAATCAATGAAAAAGTGGCCCGGCCGTACAGAGTCTGTATCAAGGGAACAGACCTGGGGGGAAAAGAAAAGGTCATCGAAGCCGAAGGTTTGCTGGCGCGTGTTCTCTGTCACGAAATCGATCACATCAACGGCAAGCTGTTCATCGACCATCTCTCCCCTCTTAAACGGAATCTCATCAAAAAAAAGATGAAAAAGGCAACCTAGAGGTTGAGTCCGATGAGAATCGTCTTTTTCGGCAGTCCAGCTTCAGCCCTTCCTTCCTTCCTGCGCTTGACCGAAGAAGGACACATTCTGCAGCTCGTCGTCACTCAACCTGACCGCCCCTCAGGCAGAGGAAAGAAAATCCAGCCCTCCCCCATAAAAAAAATGGCCCTCGATCTGGACATCCCGGTTTTTCAACCGGAAAAAATAAGAAAAGATCCGAAGGCTCTTCAAATGATGCGCAACTATCAGCCTGAATTGAATGTGGTCGTCGCCTACGGACAGATCATCCCCGCAGAAATCATCTATTTTCCCCGCTACAATTCCATCAATCTCCACTTTTCTCTCCTTCCCAAGTACAGGGGGGCCTCCCCGGTTCAATGGGCCCTGCTCAACGGTGAAACAAAGACTGGAATCACCATCATGGAGCTCAATGAGAAAATGGATGAGGGCGACATTCTGTCCCGGAAGGAAATAGACATTGTCCCCGAGGAAAGTGCCGACCGGCTCGAATCACGCCTGGCGGAGGTAGGGGCGGAAATGCTGGTCAAGACCATTGCCGAGATCGAGCGGATAACACCTGCCAAACAGGATCATTCCCTCGCCACCTACGCACCTAAGATCAAAAAAGAAGACGGAAGAATCGACTGGAACGAAAACGCCCGGCATCTCGAGAGGAAAATCCGGGCTTTTTCTCCCTGGCCGTCCGTCTACTGCTTTACAGGTCAAGGGCGCCTGAAAGTCCTAGAAGGAAAAAAAATCCCTTTCACGGAGAAAGATATTCCCCCTCCCGGAAAGATCATCGACATCGACTCAAGGGGGATTCAAATCGCCTGCGGCGGGAAGAGTGTCTTCCTTCTGGAAACTCTTCAGCCTGAAAATAAGGCAGCGATGAATGCCTACGCTTTTTCGTTGGGAAGACGTCTGAAACCGGGGGATAGTTTCAACTGAAGGGAACGAAATCGATGGAACTATTCTTCCAGTAAATGATACCAGGGATTAATGGCTTTTCCATACCGCTGGACTTCATAATGGACATGAGGCCCCTGGGCCTTGCCGGTGCTCCCCACCAATCCGATCTCCTGGCCTCTTTTAACCTTTTGACCGTTTTTGACGCTGATTTTGCTCAGATGGCAGTAGATGGTGATAAAACCTGTGATGGGATGGCTGATCTTGACGTAATTGCCGCTGATTTTATCTGAACCTCTCTTGATAACCGTCCCATCCGCAGTAGAGACGACGGAATTTCCCTCGGGGGAAACGATATCAATACCCCAATGCATCTGCCGCTTGCCCGTAAAAGGATCATCCCTCATGCCGTAATTGGAAGAAATGTATCCGTTGACCGGCTTGATGGTCGGAGTGTAGGCCATTTCGATACTCTGGTCTCCGAAGTAATCCAAAAGAGTGTTCAGATTCTGTCCGACTCTGTCCGCTCTTTTATTGATTTCGCCTAGCTGGTCATAATTCGGGGTTGAAGGAGGTGGGACGGGGCTGCCGAGTTGGCCGTCGCTCATACCTGCTCCAACTCCGGCTTGCATACTGAGTACATCGGATGATTTCAATCCGGCCATAATGTTGAGTTTTTTGACGTACTCCTCATAGTTGCTGATCGTGATTTGAAGGCTGCCGATTGTCCTCTCATACTGGTCCATTTTTTCCAGGTGAGTGGAACTCTCTTTGAGCAGCATTTTGTATTTATGAGTGATGCCGTTCATGACCACATAGTGAACAATGACACCAGTCAGAGCGACCAAAAAGAAAACAGAAATTCCAAAAAGGAATCTCACCTTCTTCTTTGAAAGGGTGTGTGTTTTCTGACTTCCCTTGTGGTGAGGTATAATAATGAAAGAGATATGATTTTTTTCCATCGTGAATACCTAGATTATCGCCAAAAAGACTTGAATGTCAAGAATAAATTTCTCATTCCCCGGAATCCCTTTGGACATTTTTATTGATCCAGCCGACGATGTCCTGGCTGGATGTTCCAGGGAGAAAAACCTCGGATATCCCGATTTTCTTCAATCCGGAGATGTCTTTCTCGGGTATGATGCCTCCGGCGATGACATGAATATCCGTGACGTCTTTTTCCTTGAGGAGATTTATAATTTTAGGCAGAAGCACATTGTGAGCACCGGAGAGGATGCTCAATCCGATAATGTCCACGTCCTCCTGAATGGCTGTACTGACAATTTCTTCGGGTGTTCTCCGCAAACCTGTATAGATAACTTCGAAACCGGCATCCCTCAGTGCACGGCTTACGACTTTAGCACCACGGTCATGCCCGTCAAGACCTGGCTTGGCCACTAATATCCTCAATTTCTTCTTCGCCATATATCCTCCCTCTTCCATTCTACCTTTTCGAATCTTCTAAAACATGATGGGTTCCTGATACTCTCCATAGATCTCCTTCAATGTTTCGACAATCTCCCCTAGAGTGGCGTAGCATTTGACACAATCCACAAGAAAAGGCATCAGATTCATCTCGTCGGAAGCCGCCTTTTTAAGCGCGGCCAAAGTGTCCTTCACACCTTTGGAATGACGGGATTTTCTTACAGCCTTCAAACGCCGGACCTGATGTTCGGCCACTGTGTCATCGATCTGCAGAGTGGGTATCTGCTCGTGTTCCATTTCGAATTCATTGACGCCAACAATGATTTTCTGTTTTTTGTCCACGGCCATCTGGTACCAGTAGGCGCTGTCGGCGATTTCCCTCTGCGGAAATCCCAGCTCGATGGCTTCGACCATCCCTCCCATATCATCGATCCTCCGGATATAGTCCCTGGCCTCCTTTTCCATCTCCGCCGTTAAGGACTCGACAAAATAGGACCCCCCCAAGGGATCTATGGTGTTGGTCAGTCCGCTCTCATAAGCAAGGATCTGCTGCGTCCTCAAGGCGATGGTCACGGCCTCTTGCGATGGCAGAGCATAGGTCTCATCCAGTGAATTGGTGTGCAGGGACTGGGTTCCTCCAAGAACGGCCGCCATGGCTTGAACGGCTACTCTGACCACATTGTTGTAAGGCTGTTGGGCCATCAGTGACACTCCCGACGTCTGAGAGTGGAACCTCAGCCACAGCGACCTCGGATTCTTTGCCTTGAACCGGTTTTTCATGACTTCAGCCCATATTTTTCTGGCCGCCCGGTATTTGGCGATTTCTTCGAAGAAATCATTGTGGGCATTGAAAAAATAAGATAAACGGGGAGCGAACTGATCCACATCCAGCCCCCTGTCGAGGGCCCATTCCACATACTCGATCCCATCTCTCAGCGTGAAGGCCAGTTCCTGGACGGCGGTCGATCCTGCTTCTCTGATGTGATAGCCCGAGATGGAGATAGTGTTCCACCGGGGAACCTCCTTGAAGCCGTACTCAAACGTATCGACGATCAACTTCATTGAAGGTTTAGGGGGAAAAATGTATGTCTTCTGAGCGATATATTCTTTGAGGATATCGTTTTGAATCGTACCCGAGATCACCCGGGGAGAAACACCCTGTTTCTCGGCCACAGCGATATACATGGCCCACAGAACGGCGGCGGGTCCGTTGATGGTCATGGAAGTGGTGATTTTCTCCAACGGGATCCCTTCGAACAGGATTTCCATATCGGCCAGCGAATCGATGGCCACTCCACATTTTCCAATTTCTCCCTCCGCCAAAGGGTGGTCGGAATCGATGCCCATGATGGTGGGAAGATGGAAAGCCACGCTCAAACCGGTTTGTCCCTGGGAAAGGAGATATTTGTATCTTTGGTTTGTGTCTTCAGCCGTTCCGAAGCCGGAGAACTGCCTCATGGTCCACAGGCGGCCATGATACATTGTCGGATGAATGCCTCGGGTGAATGGATACTGGCTGGGAAAGCCCAGATCCTTCTCATAATCGAAATCCTCGAGATCAAGGGGCGTATAGAGTTCCTTGACCCGCTTTCCCGAAACAGTCGTTCTTTCCGGAGAAGAGGATGGATTTTTTTCCAAAAGCTTGTCATAGCTTTCCTTTTTCCAGTTTTCGTAGTTTTCTCTCTGCTGTTTTAGAGAAGGATTTTTTTTATTCAAGTTTTTTCCTTTTCTCCCCCCGGGGGGGAGGGGATAAAGCCGGGGAAATTCATCTCTTCCGATATGTCACCTGACTTTTTCTATGATGCCGATTTCAATCACTCCGTTCGAATCTTTTAGCGCCTTAATCCTCGATCACCTTAAAAACCAAATCCCTTTCCCGGACATCACCTTCCACCTTAAGGCCAACAGCTTGGCCGGCCTTGGCAGACTCTACAGGACTGTGCTCCTCCTGCATGGACTGAACTTTCTGGTAAAAATCCGTGGTGTGTCCTTTGACGTGGATGGTGTCTCCGATAAGGATTTCGCCTTTGTTCAACTCCAGTACACCAACATTTAATTTGGAAAAATAATGGCTGATCCTTCCGATTTCTTCCTCCATTACGACCTCCTTTCACATCATCAAATTAACAGAATCGCCTCCATTCCGCAAGCTTTTGGCAAAGTGCGGACTTGTCAATCCCTGATAACTCGTGAGAGTTTTGGATGATGTTTTCGCTCACCGTCGGATTGTCCACGCCAATCCCTCATCAATTTTGTCGGCGGCGGCGTCGCCAGGTTGATTATCCCGTTGATAATAAATAATCAATCGTTTCGGTTTGGAACTCCGCCGGAAGAGAAGAGAGGAAATTCAACTGCAGAGCACAGAGCCGCCGTTGACATTTAAATTTTCTCCCGTAATGTGTCTGGCCAGATCCGAGACGAGAAACAGTATAGGGCCGGCGACATCTTCGGGAGCTGGAATTCGTCCCAGCGGAATCCCCTTTTCCACACTGTTGCGAATACCCGGCTGACTGAACACACCGGTGCACATATCTGTGTCCACCCATCCCGGAGATACAGTGTTGACCCGGATGCCGTGCGGAGCTAACTCGACGGCCAGTGATTTTGTCAAGGCGATCAAGGCGCCTTTGCTGGCCGCATAATGAGAATGAAAGGCCTCCCCTCTCACCCCTGCCGTGGAGGACACATTGACAATCCATCCCCTCTTTTTCTCTTTCATATGGGGCACTACCGCGCTACAAATAAAAAAGACAGCGTCTAAATTGACGGCCATGGTCTCCCGCCAAACAAAATCTTCCATTCGGCCCATCTCCCCATAGGTCCAGACGCCGGCATTGTTGACCAGTATATCGATCTGACCCCAGCGGTGGATGATGCTGTCCACCATGGAAACGAGAGCCTGTTTTTCTGCCAGATCGGCTCGAAAGGTCAGACATTCGACACCCGTGCCACGGACCGTTTTCGCTACTTCCTCGGCGGCCTTTTCGTTTTTCACGTAACTGATGGCCACATCACACCCTGCCTGAGCGAACATAACTGCCGTAGCCTGCCCGATTCCTCTGGAACCTCCTGTGATCAAGGCTTTTTTCCCTGTTAAATCAATCATCCCCTTGTCTCCTCTGCCTAAGTGTAACAAATTCCCGATTTCAGTCCCTAGTCTAAAGGTCCGGCAGTCAATTTCAAAAAAATCCGGGCCAACGTGCCGAGCCGGGAATTCAATAGTCGAGCTTTAAATTTTTCATCTCATCAAACTGCAGGTAGCGGTAGATTTCGGCTTTCTTGGGCAAGATTTTTTCTTCATAGATCTTAAAATACTCGTCCGGCTTGGGCATCTTCCCTGAAAGGGCAGCCACAGCGGCAATTTCGGCCGAGCCCAGATAGACACGCGCTCCATCTCCCATCCTGTTGTCAAAATTTCTGGTTGATGTCGATATAACTGTGGATTGAGGTCTGACCCTGGCTTGGTTTCCCATACACAAAGAACATCCGGGGATCTCGGCCCTGGCTCCGACTCCTGCATAGATATTGAAATATCCCTCTCTCAACAACTGAGCTCGGTCCATCTTGGTCGGAGGGGTGATCCAGACTCTTGTCGCAAGATATCCGGCCCCTTCAAAGATTTTGCCTACCGCTCGAAAATGGCCGATATTGGTCATACAGGAGCCGATGAAAATTTCATCGATCTTATCGCCGGCGACGGCTGAAAGCAGTTTGACATCATCGGGATCGTTGGGGCAGGCCAGGACAGGTTCTCGGATCCCGCTCAGATCGATCTCCAGGACAGCCGCGTATGCGGCATGTTCATCCCTCTTGAGGAGGACAGGATGCTCCAGCCAATTCTGGCAGGCATCGATCCTCCGTTTCAGGGTTTCGGCATCCTGGTAGCCGTCGCCGATCAATTTCTTCAGCAGAGCGACATTGCTGCGCAGGTAATCGGCTACGCTTTTCTCACTCAGGGCGATCGTCCCCCCGGCAGCCGACCTCTCCGCCGTGGCATCGGTCAGTTCGAAAGCCTGTTCAACCGTCAAGTCGGGAAGACCCTCCATTTCCAGAATCCGCCCGTTAAAAACATTCTTTTTCCCCTCTTTGGCCACCGTCAACAGCCCCTGCTGAATGGCTGTATAGGGAATAAAATTGACCACATCTCTTAAAGTGATCCCGGGATTGAGCCGGCCTTTAAAGCGGACAAGTACGGACTCGGGCATGTCCAGCGGCATGAAGCCGAGCGCACCGGCAAAAGCCACAAGACCCGAACCTGCCGGAAAACTCAATCCGATAGGAAATCGTGTATGTGAATCTCCCCCGGTACCCATAGTATCGGGAAGCAGGAGGCGGTTGACCCAGGAATGGAGAACGCCGTCCCCTGGCTTGAAAGCCACGCCTTTCCGTTCGGTTATGAATCGGGAGAGAGAGCTGTGCATATTGACATCTGACAGCTTTGGATAAGCGGCCGTATGACAGAAGGACTGCATAAAGAGATCGGATTGGAATTCCAGACAAGCCAGCTCCTTCAGTTCGTCCGCAGTCATAGGGCCCGTCGTATCCTGCGAAGCGACGGTGGTCATTTTGGGTTCGCAAGCGGACCCCGGGAGCATCCCCATTTGTGAACAGGCTCTGCCGACTATCTTTTGAGCTAGCGAATAGCCCTGATCCTCTTTTGGTTTTGGATTTTGGATGGCAGTGAAAAAATCGGCCTCGGGCATGTCCAGTGCTTCACGGGCTTTTGCCGTCAGTGTCCGTCCGATAATCAGGAACAGACGGCCTCCGGCTCTGAATTCGTCCTTGATGGTCACCGGCTTCAGTTCGAAGTTCGCAATTTTGTTCCGCGATTCGTTCCATATCGAACCGGATGCGGTGTCCACAGTGATCGTTTCTCCGGTTCTCATACCCTTCACATCACAAACGATAGGCAGCCCCCCTGAATCCTCCACGGTATTGAAAAAGATGGGAGCTATCATTTCTCCGATAACCACCCCTCCCCTTCTTTTGTTGGGGACAAAGGGGATATCGTCACCGATGTGCCACATCAGTGAATTTGTTGCGGACTTTCGTGAGGAACCGGTCCCAACGACATCCCCGACAAAAACAACTCTTTTCCCTTCTTTCTTGAATGCCAGAATCGCCTCCGTTCCTCGGGGGAAGCGGGACTCCCCCATCGATAGGGCATGAAGAGGAATATCCGGACGGCTCCAGGCGTGCTTGGCCGGAGAGAGATCATCGGTGTTTATCTCACCGTCAACTTTATAGACCAAGAGGGATATTTCAGCCGGAAGTTCGGGCCGCGATAAAAACCAATCCCCTTCAGCCCAAGATTGAAGCACGCTTCTGGCATAAGGATTCGTTTTGGCCAGATCAACGACCCGATCAAAAGAATTGTAAACCAGAATTGTCTTCTTTAAGGCATCCGACGCCGCCTCAGCCAAGCCGTCAAAATCGAGAAGCTCGATAAGGGGCTCGATGTTAAATCCCCCGAGCATGGTTCCCAAGAGCGCAATCGCATCTTCCCTGGAGAGAGCGGGAGAAGAGATCTCTCCCTTTGCCAGAAGAAACAGCCATTCCGCCTTCACTTTGGCTGCAGGATCAACGCCCGGGGAAACCCGATCCGATAACAAATGCAGGAGCAGCTTATCTTTTCCCGAAGGAGGCTGCTGCAAAAGCCGGCAGATTTCTTCCGTCTGATCGGGCGTCAGGGGCAGAGGGGGTATGCCCAGCTCATTCCGTTCTTGTTCATGGATAAAATATGTTTCCAGCATGGTTATGACTCCGTTATAACTTATAATT
>CBFDBS010000073.1:0-10230 GCA_965603105.1 uncultured bacterium | reverse complement strand
TGTTGGCAACAATGACATCCATGTAGAGGGGGCTTCCGGCGGGAATGATTGTGCAGAGAAGATCCGACTCCCGAATGTACTCCCCGGTGTTTTTAAAAAATAACTCAGAAATAATGCCTGTTTCTTCCGCTCTGACGATTTTTTCGCTCTCTTCGGTCACTTGAGCCGAGTCCTGTTCAAGGATTTTGTTTTCATTGATCAGGATTTCTTTTCGAGCGATCAATTTCTGTTCTTCTGTTCTCGCTTTTTCTAAATTGCTTTTTGCTTCACTTTCTTCTCTTTTTGAAACGATCCCTTTTTGGTAAAGATCTAAAATCCCCTTATAGTCTGAAGAAAGCCGGTTGACCTCCTTTCTCCAGTAGGAGAGTTCGGAATCGATGGAGGCAAGCGAAGCCTTGTTCTGCTCGAGCTTCAGCCGGTTGACTTCCAGCTGGCGTTCGACTGAATCCCTGGTGCGGATAAGAAAGAGAGGAGCGTCTTTTTCGATCTCCTCTCCCTCGGCAATATAGATCTGTTCAATATAACCGGTTCTGTCGGCTTGAACTCTCATTAAATCGGACTGCGGGATGGCGACTGCCTGGCATTCTGCCACCACATCCATTTTCCCAACCAGTGAGTAGACCAGCGCAACGATCAAAAAAAGCACAATAATATAGATCAGCCCTCGTGAAAACAGACTCGGCATTTTCCTCAAATGTTCCGTGACCAATGAATTCTCTGATGGAGAGTCCACCGGCTTGACTTCGACAATGACGGATTGATCCAAGTCATTATTCACATTATCTTTTTTTTCCATTGAAGGCCTCGCACTCAAATATTCAATTGCTGATAGTTCAAATAATGATATAACCCTTCCTTTTTCATCAATTCCTCATGGTTCCCTTCTTCGATGATCTCGCCGTTGTCCAAGACAATAATTTTATCCGCATTCCTCACCGTGCTCAATCGATGGGCGATGATGATTGCCGTCCGATCTTTCAATATCTCATCCAGGTTTTTTTGGATGGCCTGTTCGGATTCGGTATCCAGCGAACTCGTGGCTTCATCGAAAATGATGATTTTCGGATTGGAATAGAGGACGCGGGCGATGGCAATTCTCTGTCTCTGGCCGCCTGAGAGTTGGAGTCCGCTCTCTCCTACTCTTGTTTCGTATCCCATACCCAGATTGGTGATAAAATCGTGGGCATTGGCCAGCTTGGCCGCAGTGATGACCTTATCAAGAGATTCATCCGGATCGCCGAGAGAGATGTTTTCGCTGATCGTCCCGTTGAAGATGAAGTTTTCCTGGAGTACAAATCCAACCAGTTTGCGCAGATTGGCGAGGTTGACGTTTCTGATGTCATGACCGTCGATTGTGATTTTTCCCTCCGTGACGTCATAAAAACGTGCGATGAGTTTGGCCAGAGTGGTTTTTCCGCTTCCGCTCCGGCCGACGATGGCCAGCCTGGCTTGAGAGGGGATCTTCAAATCGATGCTGGAGAGGATATAGGGATCATCCTCGCCCCCATACCGGAAGAAAACATCTTTGAACTCGATTTCTCCTTGGGGATCCTTCAAGACAATGCCCGATTCTTGTTCTGCGGATTCGGCAAATTCCGGTTTGGCGGCAAAGACATCGTTCAACCTGTCCACGGATACCAGGGTCTCCTGAATGTCATCCCATGCGGATATGATCCGGTTTATTGGTGTGATGACACTTCCCATCAAAGCCATGAAGGCCATCAGTTCACCGACACTCAGGTCCCCGTTTAAAACAGTGTGGGCTCCGTAAAAGAGAATAAAGGTTGTGCTTATAGATCCCACAAACTCACCCAGTGAATTGAAATAGATGGCCGTTTTGAAGAGATTGAAGTCGATATTCAGGCTTTTCAAATACTTGTTTTCCCACTTCCACCGGGTTTGATATTCCGTATTCATGGCTTTGACGGTATCGATGGCGTTGATCGATTCGATGAGATGGGATTGCGATTCGACCCGGGCTCCGAACGACCTAATATTCAGTTTCTTCAAGATGGGTGTGAAGACAAGGGTGATGATGAGGAACAAGGGGATGAACAGAAGCACCATCAGGGTCATTTTGACGTTGTAGTAAAACATGAGAGACAGGTAAACGACGATCAAAATGGAATCGAGGACTATGGTCAGGGCTGTTTCGGTCAAAAAATTTCTTATTTTCAGGTTCTCACCGAACCGGGTGATGAAGTCACCGATCTTTCTGACTTTGAAGTAGCCAAGCGGCAGGGCAAGCATGTGCTTATAAAACTGAACGAGCATCCTCAGATCGATCTTCATTCCCGTATGAATGATCAGGTACTGTCGAATGATCATGGTTAGGACACGGAAGACGATGACAATCAACATGCCGATGAGCATGATGTTGAGCATGGAAATGTTCCCATGCGCGAGGACTTTGTCGATGATGTTTTGAGTGAATATCGGAGTGGCGAGTCCGAAAATGTTGAGAAGGAGAGAGGCGATAAAAACCTCGAAAAGAATGAGTTTGTAGGGTTTAACGAAGC
Organism: uncultured bacterium; assembly: GCA_965603105.1. Classification (GTDB taxonomy): domain Bacteria; phylum Acidobacteriota; class Aminicenantia; order Aminicenantales; family Aminicenantaceae; genus CBFDBS01. The sequence goes on along the minus strand of CBFDBS010000073.1, from coordinate 7,711 downwards.
CTATGAAATTCTTGAAAGATGATTTGTCTTCTTTCTGTTCCTCGAACTCCAATGTCGGCTCGAGAGTTAAAGTTATCCCGTTCCAGTTTTCAACAAAATGCTCTTTCTTGTATTTCCGGTTGCCGACAGCCGGGTCGCTCACCCAGACATTTTTCTCATCGACTTTGTAGACTACGATGTAATGATAACCCTTCCAGTGAATCAAGCAGGGGAGATGTATAGACATCAAAGTCTCATAGTCGATTTTCATCCCCCGGGTGGAAAATCCCAGTTGTTCGGCCGCTGCCGCCAGGTCGGCCAGAGATGAACCGCTGAGGTCGACATGGGCCAGATCACGCAGCCGGGCGGAGGAGAATTCCTTCCCGTAGTATTTGGCAATCATCATGATGCAGGTTGTCCCGCACGTCATCTGATCGTGCTGCTCAATGAAAGGGAATCGAACCTGTTTGCGGTAATAAGAGGTCAGCTTTTTTAAACGTTCTTTTCTCTTTTCGGGGATTACGGCTTCTTCTTTTGACTTGGGCTCCTCGACTGAGATGGGTTTCAATGCAGAGAGCTGCTGTTTGATGACCTGTGTATACTGGATATCCTGTTTGCCGGTGAAATAGGATTGGATTCTATCGCTGAAAACTTTTTTGATCTTGGGAGATTTCTGAACGATTTCTTTGAATCCCTCCCGGCTGAGAGAGAGCAGTTGGCAGTCGGTCAGACAGATCACATCGGCGTATCGTTTTGTTTCTTCGAAGAGTGCTTTCTCGCCGAAGAATTCTCCTTCCTGAAGAAAATTGATTGTTTTCGATTTTTTATCCTCCCATCGTACGACTTTGACCTTGCCGCTTTCAATGAGATAAAACTTGTCGGGTTCTGTGTCCTGCCTGATGACAGCCTCGCCCTTACTGAAAAATTCCGCCTTGAAGTGGCGCGACATCTCTTGGAGGTCATTGGGAGATGCTACACCCAGATCGGTAAATGTTTTTAAGAACTGATGAATAGAGGTATATCTGATGAACTTATCGAAATAATCGCGCAGATTGGGTTGGGTGAGGAGAAAATCGTGAAAAGTGTCTCCATGTATCGAGATGAGCCGGCTTTCTTCGGTCGCCCGGGCCGAATAGCTGCTGGGATTTCCCGTGATGATTGAGGTTTCATTGAAATGATCCCCCTTTTCCCGGACACCGAGGTTTATTTCCTTCTGATTCTCATTGGTCTGGATGATCCTGACCCTGCCGCTAAAAACGACAAAGAGCTCATCGACAGTGCTCCCCTGCTCGACGATGACTTCTCCGGCTGCCACGGATTTCAATTCCGCCGACTGGAGAAGAGTTGAAAGCTCTTGATCCATGTAGACGGTAAAGATGGGGATTTTTCTGAAAAAGGAGATGAGGTCTGACTCAGAATCTTTTAAGATCTGTGAAGATTCTTTGTCTATCTCTGGTTCAGTTTCAGTTGGCACCGGCTCCTCTTGTTCTGGCGTTTCTATTTTCACATCAGCGGGGGAAGGCTCTTTTTCCTTCATTTCTTCCTGCAACGCTGGGGATTCTGGGAGCGCTTCTTCTTCCCTTGCCGGTTCAGCTTTTTCGCCTTCAAGAGTTGCAGGTTCTTCTTTCTCTGGCTCTTCAGCCTTGTCTTCGATGGGAACCGGTTTTTCCTCTTTAGCTGGAGTCTCTGGCCCTTCTTTTTCCGGAATCGATTTCTCTTCTAAAGAATCTTCCTTCAGGGACGGGATTTCTTCAGGAATTTTTTCCTTTATTTCCTCTTTTTTCGGTGCAGCCTTGGATGGTTCTTTCGAAACAATGGCTTCGGGAGTGGAGATGAATTTTTTCCTCGGTTTGGCAGGGACCCCAGTTTCGGGAACCTCTATTCTCAGAGTAACATCTATCCCGGATAGATCAGGTATTCTAGGGTCATGGAAAGTGATGGATGTCTGGCCGATATTGATGACGTCCCCATCTTCCAGATTGATCTTTTTGATTTTCTTGCCGTTGACATACGTGCCGTTGGCGCTGTTCAGATCGATGAGGGTATATCCCTTTTTCTTTTTAACAATCTTTGCGTGCTGATGAGAAGCCCAGCGGTCCTTCAAATGGAGATCACAGTCTGAGCTTCGGCCAAAGATGATTTCATCTTTTAGGATCTTGAATTCTTCTTGGTGACCCTTTTCGAAAGAGATTGTCAAATGCGGCATTATTTTAATCTTGGTTGCTTATGGTTTAAAAAATTATCAAATTCAAATTTCTTTGTCCAGAATTATTTACCCTGAATTGTTCATGAAATCTTCTATGATGATGCGAGTCAATCTCACCCCATCCATTTTGGAGTGAATATCAAAATCTTTCCTTCGCTGCGCCTCCCATTCAAAATGTCTCTATCATGGTTTAGAAGGATGCTGTCTATTTCTTTATAAGTCTTGACAGGGAAAGGTCAAAAATGTTTGGATGAGGCATTGCTGTTATAAGTCGAAAAAGAAAGAGGAGCCTTTGAAAATACTGCTTGTCTATAACGCCATGGCAGCTCACAAGCGGGCCAAAAAAATCCTTCCCGAAGTCGAAGCGAAATTCGATGCGAATGACATTGCCTTCGACCTGAAAATTACCGATTATCCCGAACACGCCACCGATATCGTCCGCCATGCGGATTTCAGCCGCTACGACGGGATTGTGTCGGGAGGAGGGGATGGAACGCTCTTCGAGGTGATCAACGGCTACTTCAAGAATCCAAATCAGGGGAGAATCCCCTTGGGAGTGCTTCCTGTGGGAACGGGAAACGCCTTCGCCCGTGATCTCGAACTCGATGCTTCCCGCTGGCAGGAGGCTGTTGACGTTATCGGTTTGAACAAGCCTAAAAATGTCGATGCCGGCCTCTTCCGGACTCACGGTCAGGACTACTACTTTCTCAACATTTTGGGGCTTGGATTCGTGGCCGATGTCGGGAAAACGGCCTTCAAGCTGAAAGTCTTCGGCAACGTCGCCTACACTTTCGGGGTTCTCTTCCAAACGATTTTCCTCAAAGCGTATCAATTGAAACTGGAAGTCGACGGGAAAACGTTGGAGCGGGAAAATATCTTTGTCGAAATTTCCAACACTCGCTACACATCCAACTTCCTAATGGCTCCTGATGCGGAAATCGATGACGGATTTTTGGATGTCTCGCTTCTGCGCAAAATCACACGCAGACGGCTGATTCAGTGCTTCCCGAAAATTTTCACTGGGGAACATGTCCTCCTTGATGAAATCGAACAGTTTAAAGCAAAAAAAATCAGTATAATAACTGAGACTCCTAAAGTCCTGACTCCAGATGGCGAGCTCGTCGGGATCACTCCCGTCACGGTAGAATGCCTGCATCAAGCCGTCCCGGTTTTCTGGAAATGAAGTATTTGATTTCGCTCTACGCCTGGATTTTCGGGAGCCTCTTTCTTCTCGTGTTCAGTTTTTCCGCCATCTTTCTTTCCCTTTTTATGAGGACGGAAAGATTCGATCCCTTGCTCAAATTATGCCTGAAATTTTTTTTTAAAATGATCTTTGTCAAAGTCAGAGTCGAAGGAAAAGAGAACGTCCTTTCCGGTCAAACCTACCTCTTTATGGGCAATCATGCCAGCATGTTCGACATTCCCCTCTATGAGGCTTATATCCCGGTCTTTTTCAGAGGAGTGGAGGCCCTCCGCCAGTTCAAATGGCCTGTCTACGGCTGGCTCATCCGGAGAATGGGAAATATTCCCATCGACAGGAAAAACATCCACGCCTCCATCCGGAGCATAAAAAAAACCGGAGGAATACTGAGAAAGGGAAAATCCATTCTTATCCTCCCTGAAGGGACCCGCACCTTAGATGGGAAGATGCTTCCTTTTAAAAAACTTCCTTTTCTTCTGGCCAAGCAGGCCGGGGTTCCGGTCGTCCCCATCGGCATTTCGGGTTTGTTCCATCTTAAGAACAAAAATTCCTGGCTGATCCGGCCAAGGCCCATTTCCATCCGGTTCGGGCCACCGGTTTCGCCTGAAAAAATTGAGGCGCTTTCTAATGAGGAGCTGAGCAATTTGATCCGTCAAAGGATTTTTGATTTGGTGGATCGATGATTCAAAAGAGAATCAATAACTTTGCTTGATGCCGGATTCAAACGTTTCAGATAAAAAGCAAAAGCACAACCTCCCTCCCAGGTGGGTAATTCCGGAGTCCTGGGATGCCCTACGGTTTTAGTGCGAAAACTGAACACTACGCGAATACGTATTCAGTATTGTCGATGTTTTTGCTGGGTACCAAAGGATGTCTGACCGGATATCTTGTGAGACACAAGTCCTTTAGAACAAAAAAAATCTTCATGAGTCATTCAGCGGAGGAAATCATGTTTAAAAAAAAAGACGATCAGCCTTACCGGAAAGCCCTGGATGGGGTCAGCTTCAAGTCTCTGGCTCACGGGCAGAAAACTCATCTGACCGAGTTCAGACTGGAAAAAGGGAGTCAAATTCCCGTTCATTCCCATCCTCATGAGCAGACCGGCTATCTTGTTTCCGGAAAGATGAGGTTCACCATCGCCGGAAAAGCCTTTGATACTGAACCCGGATGCGCATGGAGCATCCCTGGCCTTGTCGAACACGGAGTCGAGGTTCTGGAAGATTGCTTAGTCATCGAGGTTTTCTCACCGGCCCGTGAAGATTATCTTTAGCACCGAACTGGCGGCTTGGTCATCAACACTACCACCTGTCATCAACTCATAAACTGCAGGGATCCTCAAAGTTATCCGCCCCTCTGTCCCTGTTCTGATCTGGTGATCATCGAATTCTGTCTTTTCGCGAACCACATGACTGTGGTTCTGGTTGGTGAGGCCCTTGGGTATTGATAAGACAATCCATATGATGTATGGAAGAGAGGTCTCATGGAATTCATTATAAAATCCGTCATATTCTTGATTGTTTCCGGAGGAATTGTCTTCATTTCAAAGGCGTCCCTGCGTACTCCCCGCTCCCACGGTTTTTACCGTTTCTTTGCTTGGGAAATCACACTTATATTGTTTCTCCTCAATATGGATTTTTGGTTTCACGACCCCTTTTCCTGGCACCAGATTTTTGCCTGGATATTGCTCGTCGTCTCCCTACCGCTAATCCTGCATGCCGTGTATTTATTCAAGAAGTTCGGAAAACCGGACAAGACAGTTAAAGACAAAGTGCCTAAATTGGGAATTGAAAAAACGACCAATCTGGTCACCGCAGGCGCCTATCGGTATATCAGGCATCCTTTCTATAGTTCCCTCCTTTTTCTGGCTTGGGGGATCTTTTTCAAACATCTTTCATGGTTGGGCTTGTTCCTGGCTCTGGCCGCCACGACTGCTTTGGCCGGCACAGCAAAGAGCGAAGAAAAGGAAAACCGGGACTATTTCGGCCCCGCCTACGAGGAATACATGCAGGGGACAAAAATGTTCATCCCCTTCATTTTCTGAGAGAATGGGGTGTTTGACAGAATGAAAAAGGACCGATCTGTACGATGTCCTGGTCCATGGAAAATGATGAGTTCATCAAAGAACACTCTCTGTTCCGGGAAAGGAATTACTCGGCCGGCGCGATAGTTATCAATGAAGGGGAGACAGGTTTAAGATTCAAATTCATCCCGATTCATTTTTCGCTGCAACAATCTGTTTATTTTGGGGAAAATCATCTGACAATAGACAATAAAAGATTAAGAACCTGGACAAATTGACTGGCATTTTATAAAAATGGGATATCGAATCGCTTGACCTTTGAGCTGTGAAAGAAAACGATACAAAGGAGGCCTGAATTGAAAAAAGGGCTGGCTCTTCTTCTCGTCATCCTCATCATAACCAACTTCCACTGCGCGCGTTTCAGAGTCGGGACAACCGGTTCAGAGGCGGTTCTCGCTTCCTGCAGCGCCACGTTGATGGATTTTTCTGGAGACACGGTAGAGTTGAAGAAAGGGAGAATTTTTCTTAGAGGAAAATCTCTTCTGTTCAAAACTGAAGGAGAGGTCAAAGAAATTCCTTATTCGCATATATCGTCCGTTGATGTCTTGGAAAATAATCTCTCCGGGTTATCTAGGGTTCCCAAGCCGGATTTTACGACCGGTGGGGACAAAAAGCCAAACCGTGGCGCCATTTTAGCTCTGGGGATGTTATTCCTCATTATGGCTCTTGCTTTCCTCTTTTATTTTATCGTTCCGCTGGCGGGGATTGATATGAATATCTATTTTGACTCTGACGGCGGCCGAGAGACGGCGGCCTTTCAGCTGACCCAAGGTGAGCTGGTTAAAATTTATCCTCTGCTGTTGGAAAAAATCGGTTAATTTATCTGATTTATTCACGAGTCGAGATCGCTGTAACTGCGCGGCGTGGAGGAGGCAGCTGTGGTTTTCCACCCTGAGACTTCTTCACAACAAAGCAGACATCGAGTAAGATCGACTCGCCTGAAAGGTAAATTTGGACGTATTTTTCTTTGGAATATTCACTAGGAAATTGTAAAGGATGTGAAGGTTCGCACTCCCTCTATTAACGTACAGATTTTGAAAAAGATAGATGATGGTCCTAGGGCCAAATTTATGAATAATTCAGGCTAATCGAGTGAGGTCCAATCCAGCTCATAGGTTTCCCTGCTGGAGATGATCTTGCGGAAGACCTCCTCGGGCCATTTGAGAACTCCGTCCACCATCAACAGGTCATGCCGGATGCTGATGCCGAAAAGACGCCCGTTTTCCTGAAGATAGGGAAGAATCGTGCTCCAGTCTTCCCTGCGGAAGGATGTGAACTCGGCACCGTTGAGCTGATTTTCGGTGACGGTCCGGTATGGGTCATTCAGGTAGCAGGTTCCCCCGGAGGCTAGAGAAAAAAGATTATTGCCGGGATATTTTATCTCCAAGCCAATGATTTCTCCGCGCTCGTCGAAAGCCAGGCCGTTGATGATGACGAAGCCGCCGCCCGTCTGTTCACCGGCCATAAAGCTCTCGGCGCAGTAGTCGAGGCAGGTCCCGTTGATGATCGCTCTTATCCGTCCTACGGCATTGATCAAAGGACGTCCGGCCGCCGATCCCCTGACGAATGATTCTCCTCCTTTAGCGCCGTAGAGAAATGTCTGCCCCACGCTGCCGAAGATGACGATCCTGCCTGATTTGAGGATCTGGCCCACCTGATCCTGGGCATCGCCGTGGACGTAGAGGTGGGCTCCGTCCATGCCGCTGCCCAGATAGTCGCCGCTGGAGCCGTAAACATCGATGCGGACATTTTCGGTTTTGGGGCCGAGCCCGCAGCCGATGAACCGGTCTCCCCGGCAGCGGTAGACGACAAAATTCTTCCAGCCCCGGGCATGAGTCAGGGCGATAGCTCGAGACACGGCTCGGGGGCCGTCATTGGGGAATTTCCCGGCGTCGATGACCAGCGTGCTTTCCGCCCGATCAGGCCCGGGTACGGTTTTTTGCCAGGCTCCGCCTACATCGAGCCGGAGCATGTCTGTACTGTTTTCGTTTTCCGGTGCCGGAACCAGGTCCAGTAGAGCTTGGATCGTCTGGTCAATGGCTGCCAGCTGAAATGTGCGCCGGCCTTTCCCCGGGTTCCAGCGCCTGTCACGGAGCAGAGTCAATAAATTGAGCGCCTCTTTATTTCCCTCCGCTTCGATCAGCTTTTTGACACCCGCCTTGAAATCTTCGTATTGGCTGAGCTGAAGGGTTTTCCTCAGTTCCAAAAGATTTCCCTGAAACGGATCTTGAACGCCGGCCGAGGG
>CBFDBS010000072.1:0-10276 GCA_965603105.1 uncultured bacterium | reverse complement strand
TAAGGTGGCGCGCCAGGAGAGACTCGAACTCCCGACCCGCTGCTTAGAAGGCAGCTGCTCTATCCGACTGAGCTACTGGCGCGCTCAAAAAAATTCAATCCAAACTGTCCTCAGAGGAAACGACTTCCGTCAAGCGACCGAACAGGATCATTTTTCGATCCGGCGGACGTCTAATCGGGGAGATCGGATTCGAACCGACGACCTCCTGCTCCCAAGGCAGGCGCGCTAACCAGGCTGCGCTACTCCCCGCCCGCTGAACGGTTTTTGTTTCCCCAATGAAGGGTCAAGAAATCTTAGCAAAAGAGGAAAAAGTTGTCAATTTTTCCCTCTCTTCATCCCTTTATCAATCTCCTCTCTTTGGAGCTTGACTATAATGGGACGCCCATGGGGACAGAGGGAAAAATTCCCGGTTTTGAAGAGTTCCTCGACAAGGTATTCCATCTTCTCTCTCGGCAGCGCTTCGCCCGCTTTGACGGCTGTCTTACAGGCGAGGGACGCCAGAAGTCTCTTCTTTTTGCTCTGGATCTCTTCTCCCCTCATCTCCTCGAGAAGGGAAATGAACAAATCTCTTGCTTCTTCCTCTTTGAAAAGCCCCGGATACTCCTTAAGGGCATGGCTGCGTCCGCCCATGGATTCCAGACGAAAACCCGTCTCCTCCAGAAGTTCCCGATTGTCTTCCCAGTTGAGCAATTGAGAGGGAGAAAGATCGATCATAATGGGCAAAAGAGGCAGTTTTTGAGGCCATTTCCCCCGGGCATCCAGCATCATATACCTTTCGAACAGCACTCTTTCATGCGCGTTGTGCTGGTCGATGATCAGAATCCCTTCACTGTCGGCGACCACGATATACAAATCCGCATACTGCCCCAACACGACACGTTTCTCTGTCGTTTTTGAGTTGAGAAAAGGGAAAAGGGGATTATCACCAGCTTCAAACGAGGGTTGGTCCCGCCTGTAGCCCGGCAAAAACTTTTCTTGTATTCCCGGAGCCGCTATTCGGCCTTCCGGCGAGGAAGAGATCTCTTTCACTCCCATGGCTTTGAGCATCGTCTGTTCGGTGCAGCCCCTCACGAAACGGAAGAGGGCACTCGAGTCTTTGAATCTCACTTCGGTCTTAGTCGGATGAACATTGACGTCGATCTCTTCGGGGGGCAGATGGAGGAACAGGAAAGCCTGGACAAAATGGGCCTTTTCCAGAAACTCACGGGCCCCTTGATTCAAAGCCGACTGGATGATTTTATCACGCACCGGCCGGCTGTTAACAAAAAAATACTGCTGTCTCCGGTCCCGTTTTCCGGCTGGCGGACGCGTCACATAGCCGGAGATGTCCATTTCTCGAACGCGGCATTTCATCTCGGCCAGCCGTTCGACCGTCTCCCGGCCGTAGATCTGGAAGATTCGCTCCTTCAGGCTGCCCACTCCGGGATAGTCGAAGACTTTCCTCTTCCCGTGGATAAGGGTCAGCCTGACTCTGGGAAAGGACAGTGAGGCTTGGACCAGATATTGTGTCACCTGGTTCAGTTCGGCCCTTTCGGAACGCAAGAATTTCTTCCTGACCGGAAGATTGAAAAACAGATCCGCCACTTCGATGCATGTTCCCTGGGGAAAGGCGGTGTCCGTAATCCGGAGAACCTCCTCTCCTTCGCGCTCGATTTGGGTCCCCATCGCCTGGTCTTTTTCCGAAGTTTTAAGGGAAAGCCGGGAAACGGCCGAGATACTGGGGAGCGCCTCTCCCCTGAAACCGAGAGTGCGGATGCACTCCAGATCGTCTTCGGATGTAATCTTACTCGTCGAATGCCTCTCAAAGGCCAACTGGGCGTCCTCCCGACTCATACCCTGGCCGTTATCGGTCACGCGGAGAAGTCTTTTCCCCCCTTCGATAAGTTCGACCTTGATTTCAGAGGCCTGGGCATCCAAGGAGTTCTCAACGAGTTCTTTGACGACAGAAAACGGCCGTTCGATGACCTCCCCTGCAGCAATTTTCTGGGAAACGCTGGGAGGGAGAAGAACGATTCTGTTCATTGTTCGCAGGCCTCTCCGGTTCAGAGGATCTGACCGATATTTCTCTGCTCCGTGACCTCATTGAGGCGCACATCCACCTTGGCTCTCGCTTTGGCCGCACAGTCCGGGACAAACACTTCCAGGTAGTTATCCGTCAGCACTCGAGACATCGGATTTTTTTGGCTGATGACAACGGCCTTGAAGACTTTGTCTCCCATCGACTGACGAAACTGTAAATTCTTGTTCCGGGAGAGCCGGCGCAAGGCCTCCGCCCTCACTTTTTTCTCCATCCCCTTGACTGGCGGCCACTTCGAGGCTTGGGTTCCAGGCCGTGGGGAATAGGGAAAGACGTGGAAATAAGTTAAAGGAGACTGCCGCAAAAAGTCGTAGAGATTTTGAAAGTCCTCCTCCGATTCGCCGGGAAAGCCGACAAGGATGTCGGCGCCGAGAGAGGAGAGAGGTTTTTTTTGCCTCAGCAGAGACAGGATGTTTAAATAATCCGAACCATTGGTCCGCCTGCCCATAAGCCGGAGCACACTTTTCGAACTGTGCTGCAGGGAAAAGTGAAAATGAGGACAGATTTTTTCACTCGCCGCCAGATGATGAAGCAGCTCCATGCTTATGAACCGGGGATCGAGAGAACTTAAGCGGAGCCGCGGGAGTCCTTCGATCCTCTCCAATGCCTGGAGCAGCCCGAGGAGGGATTTTTTGTCATTCAAGTCCCTGCCGTAAAGACAGATATGGATGCCGGTCAGAACGATCTCGTTGTATCCACCCTCAATGCAATCTTTGACCCTATCGACAATGTTTTCCAACGAGACACTCACACTGTTCCCCCGGACCTGAGGAATGACACAGAAAGAACAGTTGAGGTCACATCCATCCTGGATCTTGACCAGAGCCCGAGAACGATAAGCCTCTCCGGGAGAATCTTGTTTTTTTTCCAAGAGGGGGAGTACCGCGGCCGGCAGATCTTCTTTCCTCTGGTTGGAAATCACCTGCCACACCTGGGGATAATCCTTCAATTCCTCGGCTGCCCGCTCGGCGAAACACCCCGTCACCAGAAGGCGGGCATCAGGATTGAGGCGGGCCATTCTCTTCAAGAAATGGCGCGCATCGCGGTCCGCCCGCTGAGTCAGAGTGCAGGTATTGATCAAAACAATATCACTTTTCGTAGTGTTTTTCTGGTAAGTAAAGCCGTGCTTTTGAAGAACCTCGGCCCAGTGGAACGCTTCGGCCTGGTTGACTCGACAGCCAAAATTCTGAATGGAGAAGGATCTCACAGGTTTTCTTTGACCTTTCTCGAACTGGCTTCCACTGCTTCGGCCATCGCCTCTTTGTAGCGTTTGAATCTCTCCTGTAAGGCCGTATCCTCGATGCTCAATATCTGCACCGAAAGAAGGGCCGCGTTGACCGCCCCATGTTTGCCGATCCCCATACAGGCTACGGGAACGCCTTTGGGCATTTGGGCAGTGGACAGAAGAGCATCCAATCCGCCCAGGTCCGATCCTCCGACAGGAACGCCGATGACCGGGAAAGCCGTATGCGCCGCCACAACTCCAGCCAAGTGGGCGGCTTTTCCTGCCACACAGATAAAGACTTCCGCCCCTTTTTCCTCTGCTTCCTGGACGAGACTTACCGTCCTAGACGGTGACCGGTGCGCCGAAGTGACTTCGAGAGAAAAGGGCACATCAAATTCATCCAGAATTCCCAAAGCGTCTTTAACGACTGAAAGGTCGGATTCGCTCCCGACAAAAACAGCGACCTTCATCACTCCTCCTTATTGACAACTCCGATGTCTTTTCTGAACTGCATCCCATCGAATTTGATGTTAGCAACGGCGTTGTATATTTTGCTCATGGTTTCGGACAGCATACGTTCCGAGGCACACACGTTCAAAACCCTTCCTCCGTTCGTTAAGAACTCATTATCCTCAAATCTTGTTCCGGCGTGAAAAAGAGTGATGTCGGAGCTCCCGGAAAAACTCTCCAGGCCTGTGATCTTTTTTCCTTTTTCGTAATGTTCTGGATAGCCCCCCGAAGCGAGGACGACACAGGCTGATGTGTTGCGGCTCCAGTGTACCTGTTTTTCCATAACTCTTTCCTCCAAAGAGGCCAGAAACACATCGACGATATCCCCTTCGAAACGCAGCATCTGAGGTTGTGTTTCAGGATCTCCGAACCGGCAATTGTATTCGAGTACCTTCGGCCCCTTATCGGTGAGTTTCAAACCGACATAGAGAACGCCCTTGTACTTCCGCCCTTCTTCATGCATGCGCATTATGGTCGGAAAAACAATAGACTCCATGATGCAGTCAAACAAGTCCTTGTCAATAAAGGGAGAAGGCGAGATGGCCCCCATGCCGCCCGTGTTTGGACCCTCGTCTCCTTCGAGGAGGGCTTTGTGGTCCATGGTCGTTACAAAAGGAAGCACTTGAATCCCATCGGCAACGACAATGAAGGACGCCTCTTTTCCTGATAAGAACTCTTCGACTAAAATCCGGTTTCCTGATTCGCCGAATTTTTTTTCGACCATAATTGTCTCAACTGCCTTATGGGCCGTCTCTTTGTCCCGGCAGATAAGAACACCCTTGCCCGCGGCCAAACCGTCCGCTTTGATGACGACGGGAAATCCGAGCTCTCCGGAATCGATGATGCCGTGTGCCTGAACGGGTGAATAAGCAATCCTGAACCGGCCGGTTGGAATCTTGTGGCGCTCCATAAATTCTTTGGCAAAAACCTTGCTCCCTTCGAGCTGGGCGGCATTTTTCCTGGGACCGAAAATTTTCAGATTCTTCTTCTCGAACTCATCTGTGATTCCTAAAACCAGTGGAAGTTCGGGGCCGACAACGGTCAAATCTATATTTTCTTTGACAGCAAACTCAACGAGAGCAGGAATATCGGAGGAATCGATGGCCACATTTTCCCCCAGACTCCTTGTCCCCGGATTACCAGGAGCAATATAGAGTTTGTCCAGCATCGGACTCTGGGCAATCTTCCAAGCCAAAGCATGTTCCCTTCCACCTGAACCTATGACTAAAATTTTCATTTTTTTCACCTTTTTTTGCTTTCAGCACATAATTTTATTCACAATTGAGGACTTTTTCCCAGGCTTTCTATGAGGCTTTCCGCAAAGCCTGGATCAGAAAAAGCACTGCGGAGGACCCTGGCAGCCAGCGGCAAAGCCTCTTCTCTAGACAGGCAGTATTTCATTTTCAGGAAATCCTGACGGAATTTCTTAATCTCTTCCTTTGGACTGAGGTTTTTAATGACGACATCGGCGATATATCCGGAGAGCACGTCAAAGTCTTGGGCTTCCATTCCAAATCTCGTCATCTCTTGAACACCCATCCGAATACCGCTCGGCTCAAGGAAGGTTTCATCATCGGGGAGAGCTTGGTAGTTGACAATGATGTTGTTGTCTTCCATACGGCGGGCGATGTCCATCCCGTTCCCATAGGCCTTGACCCGGATGAGGACTTGATGAGTCTCTGTGAATCCCTCTGATTCGTCACCTTCCACCTGAACGCCTTTGTCCTTCAAAGACCTGGCAAAGGCTCTGGCGTTTTCCCTCACCTTGTTCTGGTATTCTTCCTTAAAAGCATTCATCTCGTAGGATGCAACCAAAAGGGCCAACAGCGTTCCCAGATGATGGTTGCTGGTAGAACCCGGAAAGGCGCGGTTTTTGATATCCAGCCAAAGCTTTCGCAAGGGCATGCCTTTGGGGAAGTTGCCGGCAATAAGCCCTCTCTGCGGGCCGAAGAAAGTTTTATGAGTGCTGCCGGTGACGACATCCGCTCCTTCGGAAAAAGGCTGCTGAAACACCCCATAAAGACCAAGGACATGGGCCATATCAAACATGATGACGGGGCGGACTTTCCAATCTTTAACCAGTTCGGACGCAGTTCGGACGGGCTCTTGACAGATGAACATGCTCTTGCCGAAAATAAGAAGTTCCGGACGGAGCAGTTCCATCATTTCTCCCAGTTTCGCTGTGTCGATTTTATAGGGGTTGTCCGTTTTTACCGGAAAATTGATGACGTTGTCCTTTCCCGTCTCGGGATTTTCGGCCACATAGTTGAAGAGCGCCCCCATGGGTTGAGAGCTGAGATGCCCTCCTTTTGTCAGGTCATTGTTCATGACCAGTCTCAGCTTTCGCATGGGCTGTCCCTCGGGGCGCTCGCGGTTGACGAAACGGACCAGGGCTTTGAAGACCACTTCGTTGGCCATCTGCCCGCTTATGGTCCTCAGTTCCACTTCATTGCACCCGAAAAAACGCTGCAGCTCTTCCTGTGCTTCCTCTTCGACTTCCCGTATGAAATCGATTCCTTGATAGAAATAGATCTCTTCCCCCTTCATCGTCCGGTGCTCCGCGTAGCGGCCGGATGGATCGGAAATCTCACACATCTTCACGAGCAGGGAGGGTGTGGATTCGGAAGGAATAAGGTTGACCGTTTCCCTCTGTCTCCATCTGTTGTTGGCTTCTATCTTGTGGAACAAATCTTGTGTTTTCTGTATCAATGATGACATTATTATCTCCCTCATCAAGCCTGTTTAAAATTTCTCTCCTCAAGTTCTTGGATCTTGACCAGCCTCTCTTTGTGCCTGCCGCCCTCGAAATTTGTGTCCAGCCAAACATCCACAATAAAAAACGCTTCGTCTTTGGGTAGTATCCTCCCTCCCAATGTCAAGCAGTTGGAATCATTATGGGCCCGGCTCATCTCGGCCATGTATTCATCCAGACAGGGTGTAGCCCTGATCCCCCGGAACTTGTTGGCGACGATGGTCATTCCCAAACCCGTCCCGCAGACGAGAATAGCACGGTCGAACTCCCCGGCAGTGAATTTCCTCATGGCTATTTCAGCGAACTCGACATAGTCGACTCTCTCCTCGGTGTAGCAACCCACGTCCTCGAAATGGATACCTTTTGTGTTCAGGTGGGTTAAAATCGCATTTTTGAGTTCAAACCCCGCATGGTCGGAGGCTAGGACAATTTTCAAAACTCCCTCCCGATCGTTTATTGGGAGCCGGGAACAATCGTTTTCCGGCTCAAGAGTTTACCATTATAACAATAAAAAAACGTCAATGAAACAGACATCCATAACTCCGCTTCGCTTGGAGAGGATTCCCGGTTTTGAATACTGGGTTCTTTTTTGCAGCCGGGGCCAAATTCGGTTCGTGTTGAATTCGAGCCGGAAATACAATCCCTCGGAATCACTCAGTTACAATATTGAGTCGGGCAGGCTGGCGGGTTGAAGGAAAAGTGGGAATGGAGAAAACAAAAAACGTTCAGGGAATGTATTTTTCACGACTCTTTTTGAGAAGTGCTTCAGACTCGGGAAATATTTCTACGGCTTTTTTCACCACAGGATCATGGCGCATCAAAACATGCCAACCCCTCTCCTGATCCCAGATGGCTGAAAATATCGCTCTTTTGATTTCTCTCTTGATCTCATCTACAGCGCCTTCGAACTCATCCGCTTCGAAGGTGAAATTGAGGTCCCGGAGATGAGTTTTGAATTCTTCCAGGATGGCGCTGTCGGCAACAAAGTTGTCATCCAGTATTTTTCGGTCCGACAGATTCGAATCCAAATCATCGGGGAAGGCGTATCCTTTAGCCAGGTCGGTTTGTCCAGAGGTGAACTTACGGGCGTATGAGAAAAAGGCCCCGACAGTCTGCAGTCTGAAAGTGAAAAGCTTGTTTCTGAAGGACACTTCATAATCGGGTGTAATCCCCCCTTGACCCAGGACTTTCCTGCCTTGAGTGGTGTAATGGACATCCCTGTTCTCTTCGGGGATGACCTGGCTCCGGCCCAAGCCCTGCAGTAGATAATTTTCCAGGTTCGAGTAGTCCTTCTGGATAGATCTCCCGCTGGGTGTGAAATACTTGGCGATGGTCAAGGAAAAGGCGACATCTTCTTTCTGATTTAAGGGAAAAACCGTTTGAACCAGGCCTTTGCCAAATGACTCTTCTCCGACAATCAGGGCACGATCGTTGTCTTTCATGGCTCCGCTGACGATCTCCGAAGCACTGGCACTGCCGTTATCGATCAGGATGACGAGAGGGATTGTCTCATGCTGGTTGTTGCGGATTGCCCGGATTTCCTGGTTGTACATCGCTTTCCGCCCCCGGATGGAAACAATGACCGAGTCCCTAGGCAGAAATTCGTCTGAGATCTCGAGGGATTGCGGGAAGGCGCCCCCTCCGTTGTTTCTGAGGTCCAGGATCAGTTTTTTCATACCCTGGCTGGTCAGAAGGTCCAGCTTCTCCCTCAATTCCCGGGGAGTGGTTTCTGCAAAATTCCTGATGAAAATATAGCCGATCTCGTCCTGCAGAATGAAGGCGTAGGGAACACTGTAGAGGGGGATCTCTTCCCTCTCTATGGTCATATCGAATGGCTTTTCCATCCCTTCCCGAACAATGGTGATGGTGACTTTTGTGCCTTTTTTCCCCCGCAACCTCTGCATAGCTTCGTAGCTGTCAATCGGTTTTGTGCTTTCTCCGTCGATATGGGAGATGACATCTCCCGGCTGAACGCCCAAACGGTAGGCCGGACCGCCAACAATCGGGGAAATGACGACAATCAGGTCGTCCTGTTGCTGGATCAGCATGCCCGTCCCATAGTATTTCGCCTGGTAATCCTCGGTCAAGCGGGACATGCTGCGCATATCGAGAAAATTGGAATGAGGATCCAGAGTAAAAAGCATTCCCTTTATGGATGAATAGGCTAATTCCTCAGAATCCACGTCCTTGTAATAATTGTCCTCTATAAGAGACATGATGGTGGAGATCTTGTTCAAAGAACTGGACCATTCGTCCTCTTCCCAAACTGGAGAGAGAGACAGGAACAGGAAACAGAAGAAGAAAAGAGCATATTTTTTCATGGTCTTACAGTATTGTAATTTTACCAAAGGTCACCTTATATGTAAAGAGGTTCCCTAGAGACCGAATCTTCCCTAAGAGAGGCCTTTTCTATATTCCCTTAGAGGCTCTTGGGCGTCAATTGTAAGCCTGTGGTCCTGGGATGGGAAGTCTTTGACGAGGACTGATTTTCTTGTTCCCCAAAATGGGGATGAGAAGACTTTCTATTGACTTATCCCGGTCGACAGGATATATTTTCCTAGCGTTTATATGGATTAAAAAATGTTTGGTAACATCGGATTGCCTGAACTGCTGATCATCCTGTCTCTTGCTCTGCTCGTATTCGGCCCCAAAAAACTCCCCGAAGTCGGCCGCTCCCTCGGCAGAGCCCTGAGGGAATTTCGCCGGACCTCGGATGAAATCAAGGAGAAGCTGGAAGAGGAGATTCATGCCGAGGAGTTCAGGGAAATCAAAAACGAAATCAAGAAGGATTTTAAAGAGGATGAGGAAGGGAAAAAAAACTCCTGATTCTATGACCTTCCTTGAACACCTCGGCGATCTGCGGAAGCGTCTCTTTTACTCCTTTCTCGCTCTGTTCCTGGGGATCTTTCCCGCCTGGATCTTCAGCAAAGATCTGTTCGATATCTTGGCCGTGCCCGTCAACAAATATCTGCCTGAGGGCGCAAATTTGGTTTTTACCGGATTGGCGGATCCCTTCATGATGTACATCAAAGTCTCTTTCCTTGCCTCTCTGTTCTTCATGTCCCCCTTCATCTTTTCACAGCTGTGGCTGTTCATCGCCCCGGGACTGTACAGAAAAGAAAAAAAATATGTCTTTCCTTTTGTCATTTTCACCTCGATCTTTTTCATCGGCGGCGCGGTGTTCGGCTACTTCGTCGTCTTCGACTTTGCCGTTCGTTTTTTCCTGAGCATGGGATCGGAATTTCAACCCATGATCACCATAGATAAATACTTCAAAATCATCATCCGAGTCCTCTTAGGTATCGCCATCGTCTTCGAACTTCCCACCCTGACTTTTTTCCTGGCGAGAATGAAGATCATTACAGCCAAATGGATGGTCAAAAAGTTCAAATATGCTTTTCTCGCCATTTTTATCATCGCGGCCATCATCACTCCAACGCCCGATCCGATCACCCAGAGCATGGTGGCCGTTCCCATGCTGGCCCTCTACGGTCTCAGCATTCTCATTGCCCTCGTTTTCGGCAGAAGAAGCGATCCAAAGG
This sequence comes from uncultured bacterium, assembly GCA_965603105.1. Taxonomy (GTDB): domain Bacteria; phylum Acidobacteriota; class Aminicenantia; order Aminicenantales; family Aminicenantaceae; genus CBFDBS01. The sequence goes on along the minus strand of CBFDBS010000072.1, from coordinate 170 downwards.
AGGACAATTCTGAAGACTCCCTCGCCGGCTGATAAAATCATAAGAGAAAAAGTCATTCTGCGTAATGTGTCCGGATACAATCCTGAGTTCATTCAGGGCGTCATCGCCGAAGGAATGGAGGACTTGGGGATTAGGGAAAAAGCCCGGGGGAAAATCACAATTAAGCCCAA
>CBFDBS010000071.1:0-10319 GCA_965603105.1 uncultured bacterium | reverse complement strand
CCCTCTCATACAAATATTCTATTGGGAACAACCCCTGTCTATCATGGAATGCATGACAATCACAATTTTATCGTCCGGGAAGAATTTTTGACTCTGGCGGAACATTTGAAAAAGAACGGCTATGCCACCGGTGCCGTGGTCGGAGCCTTTCCGCTGGATTCCCGGTTCGGACTAACCCAGGGATTCGACCTTTATGATGACAACTACGGCAGCAAGAACTACCAGGAGTTCTCTTATATCGAACGTCCGGCCGAAATCGTCGTCTCGAAATCCATCGAATGGCTTGAGACACAGGATAATCCCTGGTTTCTATGGATGCACTGTTTCGATCCCCACCAGCAGTACAATCCTCCCGAACCCTTCAAGACGCAGTTCAAAGAAAGCCCTTACAATGGGGAAGTGGCTTACGTCGACCATGAACTGGGCAGACTTTTTTCCTATTTGAGGGAAAAGGATCTGGAAAAAAACACGCTCATCGTTTTTACAGCGGATCACGGAGAATCTCTGGGGCAGCACGAGGAATCGACCCACGGCTATTTCGCCTATAACAGCACTCTCTGGATTCCATTGATATTCGCTTCCCCCGAGCAGAAACCATCTGTTGTCGAATCGAACGTCTGCCATGTGGACATCTTCCCGACGGTCTGCGACCTATTGGGAATAGTTAAACCCGATTTTCTTCAAGGCCTTTCTCTCGAGCCCGTCATTTATGGAAAAAAACAGAACAGATTGTCTTCAAGAGCCATTTATTTCGAATCCCTTTATCCCTATTACAGCCGGGGATGGGCCCCTTTGACCGGAATCATACAGGATGAAAGAAAATATATGGATTCACCCATTCCGGAGTTTTACGATATCAGCCAAGATTTTGATGAGGAGAAAAATCTGGCCGAGACAGAAAGGACGGATGACTTCAAATCCGCCCTGGAAAAGCTCATGGAGGAACAGTCTTATTCGAACCCCGCCGCGGCCAGCCGGACAATCGACCGAGAAGCCATGGAAAAGCTTAGAAGTTTAGGTTATCTGTCCAGTCCTCAGGCCGGGAAAAAAGACAGTTATTCACCGGCGGATGACTTGAAAACCCTCCTCCCCTATCAGAATAGGCTGCAGCAGGCCATGGGCGCTTATCACAGCGGGAAACTGGACGAAGGTATCTCCATCCTGCAGAAGGTCATCAAGGAGAGGAACGATTTCGATCAAGCCTACGCTTACCTGGCCACAATTCTCAAAGAAAAAAATGATTTCCCGCAGGCGGTGGCGGTTCTGAGAGACGGCTACCAGAAGTGTCCCAACAGTTACAAGGTGATCACCACTTTCGGCATCTTCCTGACTGAGGTTCGTGAATATGATGCCGCTATTCATATCCTTGAAGAAGGCCTCAAGCTCCTCGACTATGATCCGGACCTCTGGAATTATCTGGGAGTGGCTCACTGGAGAAAGGGGGACCTAGAGCAGGCTCTCGTAGCCTTCAACAGGAGCCTGGAACTGGATAACAACTATTCCATCGCCTTCAACAACACGGGATCCGTGTATCTGTCCAGACATCTCCAAACAAAAGAAAAGGAGGATCTTAAGAAATCGATCGAAAATTTTCTTCAAGCGATCGAGTTGGATCCAGGCTATGCCTCCGCTTATAACGGACTCGGCGCAGCCTACAGCGCTTCCGGCAATCCCGATGGAGCCATCGTTTCCTGGGAAAAAGCGGTAGAGATCAATCCCCAATTGAGTTTTGCCCTATACAACCTGGGTCTCGTTCTTCTTCAGAAAGGAGACAAGACAAAAGCTTTGGACTATTTCAGCAGATACAAGCGTCTGGAATACAACCGCCTACCCCAGGCGGACAAAGACAAGCTCGATGATTTGATACTTAGGTGCCAGCGGCGTTAATGGCCAGAAAACCTTTCCTCTCCCGGTCTATCTTCCCGGGAATGATTCTGGGGCTGTTATTGTTCGTTCCGCTTTCGGACGCCGGTTCGGACGAAAACGCCACAGGCTGGAACGTTTTGCTCATCACCGTCGACACCTTAAGAGCCGACCGCGTGAGCTGCTACAGCACGGAATATCTCCAGACTCCGAATATGGACAGCTTTGCCGATAACGGCGTGATATTCACCCGGGCCTTTACCCACAACCCGACCACCCTCCCCTCACATACGAATATGCTTTTAGGCCTGTCACCTTTGTACCACGGAGTCAGAGAAAACACGAATTTTGTGGTCCAGGAAGAATATCTGACTTTGGCCGAATATCTGAAGAGTCTCGGCTATGCAACCGGTGCCTTTATCGGAGGCTATCCCCTCCACTCGAGATTTGGATTGGCACAGGGTTTTGATGTCTACGATGAAAACTATGAGGCAGTCCAATACATCAAACTTTCCGCGGGAGAACGCAGAGCCGAGGCTGTGATCGATCCGGCCCTGGACTGGGTGAAAAAACAGAAGACTCCCTGGTTTTTGTGGATCCATTGTTTCGATCCCCATGATCCCTACGAACCCCCTGAACCGTTTCGGACTCAACACACAGATAGCCTGTATGACGGAGAGGTTGCCTATGTCGATTTTCAATTGGGGAAAGTTTTCGCTTATATTAAAGAATACAATCTCTTTGACCGGACGGTGACCGTATTCACGGGAGATCACGGCGAATCATTGGGGCAGCACGGGGAAAAAACCCATGGCTATCTGGCCTATAACTCAACCATCTGGATCCCTCTTATTTTATCCGCCCCAGGTATAGAAGCCGGCCGCATCGATCAGTATGTCTGTCATATGGATATCTTTCCGACTTTATGTGAGCTTCTCGGTGTAAAAAAACCGCCCTCTCTCCAAGGCCGTTCCCTTCTCGCCGGCCTGCAAGGAAAAACTCTTCCTCAGCGCCCCATCTATTTCGAGTCGATGTACCCCTACTACAGCCGCGGTTGGGCTCCTGTCAAAGGCTATATCCAAGGAAAGGAAAAGTTTATAGAATCCCCGATTCCAGAGGTTTATGATCTGGCGAAAGATTTTAACGAACAGAACAACCTTGCCCCGAACCAAAAATTGGAAAAACACAGAATTAGGCTGGAGGAAATTTGCGATACGTTGTCACATCCCGAAAGCGGCAGCGCAAGGCAGCCAATCGACCGGGAATCCCTGGCAAGGCTGCAGAGCCTGGGCTATGTCTCCAGTCCCCAGGTTTCTCATAAAGACACCTTCGGCCCCGACGATGATGTCAAATCTTTTCTGCCTTTTCACAATCAAGCCGAACAATCTTGGGAGCTCTTTCTTGAAGGCCGATCTTTTGAAGCCTTTGAGCTCGTCAAAAGGGTCATCACGGAGCGAAAAGATATCGATATCGCCTATTCCAATTTGGCCAAAATGTACAAGGAACAGGGGAAAATCGATGAGGCGCTTGCGGTTCTAGAGATGGGGCTCCAAAACCTCCCCCTCAATTACGGAGTCATCATCACCTATATCAGCTATTTGAATATCGCCGGCCGGGATGAGGATATTCTCGACAATTTGAAGGATGTCAGGCTGCCGCAGATGGATCACGATCCAGAAATCTGGAACTATATCGGACTGGCCTATTCGAATCTGGGGGATTTTGAAAAAGCCCTGACCGCATTGGAGCAGGCTTTGGCTATCGACGATCGATTCGCTTTCAGCTACAGAAATCTCGGGAACATACTTCTCACTCAATTCCAGAAAACCAGAAACCACGAGAGTCTTGAAAAATCCATTCAGAACTATCAAAAAGCCGTCGAGCTCGAGCCCGATTACGGAGCGGCCTACAACAGCCTGGGAGTGGCCTTGAAGGAAACCGGGCGGATCGACGAGGCCATTCTGAACTGGGAAAAAGCGTTTGAACTGAGGCCGGATGTCGGCTATCCTCTCCTCAACCTGGGCCTGTCTTTTTTGGAAAAAGGGAACAAAGTCAAAGCCCTGGAGTATTTTGAATGGTACAAAGGGGCGTTTTATACAACGCTTCCCGCTCCGGAGAAAACGAGAGTCGATGCCCTCATCGAGCGCTGCAAGAAGTGATCATGAAGCAAACGTCTCCCGATCGCTCCGAGGCCTCAAAGAAATGTGTTATGGACATAGATAAATATTTTTTTTGTGCAGAGGATTGGATTCTGAATTCCTTTAGCCATTTGGATATAACAGTGAAGGGTTCGAGGATCGGGCGTGTGACTCCTCCGAATCTCAGAACAGAAAGAAAATCAACTGCGCTGGAGTTATGGGGGCATGATGAATAAATCTCTACAAACGATACTTGTTTTCTTTTTTACAAGCGTACTGCTGTTTTCCGGACAGAAGATCAAGGAAAAAGACCTTTCCCAGAAATATCAGGAGTGGCTGAAACAGGTTGCCTACATCATCCAGCCTGAAGAAAAAGATGTTTTTATGCAGTTGGGAAATGATAGAGAGCGGGACATCTTTATCGATGCTTTTTGGAAACAGAGAGATCCCACTCCGGGCACTCCGCTCAACGAGAATAAAGAGGAGCACATCAGACGCTTTGTCCACGCCAACCAGCGCTACGGGCGCTCCACTCCCAGAGAGGGCTGGATGACCGACATGGGAAAAATTTACATCATTCTCGGCGAACCTCTCAGTAAGGAGATATTTGAAACCAGCGGGATCTATCCGGCCGAGGTCTGGACCTATAACGGAGACAGAACCAAGGGACTGCCTACCCAGTTCAACCTCCTTTTTTTCCAGAGATCGGGAGCGGGCGAGTATAAACTGTACAACCCGACGTCGGACGGCCCGTCGGCCCTGATCATCAACAAACAGAACCTCGATTTGACAAATCAGAGGCAGCTCTATGATAAAATATTCGAGCTTGCTCCAACCCTGGCCGGCCCTTCCATCTCACTCATTCCCGGGCAGCACTCTTACAACTACTCCCCTTCCCCTCGAAACAATTTCATCCTGGCCAGCATCATGGAATCGCCGAGAAAGGATATCAACCCCAGCTATGCAACCCACTTTCTCAACTACAGAGGCATTGTCACTACCGATTATCTGACCAATTACAAGGAAAGCCACACGGATATGGCCTTGATTCAGGATCCGATTTTGAACCTCAATTTTCTACATTTTTCGATTTCCCCGTCCAGTGTGTCTATCGATTATTTCGAGCCAAAAGATCAATATTACTGCAATTACCTGCTCAGCGTGAGCGTCAGAAAAGCGGAGAGTCTGATTCTGCAGTATTCCAAAGACTATCCATTTTATATCGATCCCGATAACTTGGAACTTGTCCAGGGGAAGGGATTTGCGCTGCAGGATTCTTTCCCTTTGATCGAAGGCACTTACACGGTTAGCATACTTATCCAAAATTCCGTAGGCAAAGAATTCAGTGTCTTTGAGGGAGAGGTGTCCGTCCCGGAGGCTTCAGGAACTCCAATAATGATCGGTCCTGTTCTAGGATACGGAATCAATAATAATCCCGCTCCCATCCACTCCCCGTTCAAGGTTTTGGGCAAACAACTGCTCCTCGATTCAAAGAGCACGATTTCTCCCACCGAAGAGGTCGCCTTCTTTTTTTCCATTTCCAATGTCACCAAAAGTCTATGGGAAAAAGGAAAGGTAGAAGTCTTTTTAGAGGGTCTAAAGGAAAAAGATCCTTCCCGGAAGTCACTGGTCATCGCTTTGATGGATTTTCCCTTTAATGATATCATCGGCATCTATCATTCCTTTCCGGCCAAAAATCTATCCCCCGATTACTACAATCTGAAACTTGTCTTGAAGGACGAAAACGGCACCCTTGTCGAAGAAAAAAGAGGAAACTTCATCATCTCTCCTTCGGAAGGGGTTCCCCATCCTGTGACATTGGCCAAGACCATTCCCCTCTCCAACTCTTTTCTGTTTTTGTATTCCCTGGCCATCCAGTACGACAGGGACGGCAAACCGGATAAAGCCGAATCACAGTATGAAAAGGCCTATTCCCTCCAGCCGGATTATACCCCGGGGATTTTGGAATACGTCCATTTTTTTCTGAGAGTCAAAAAATACAAAAATTGCCTGGACCTGATAGAGAAAATCGAAAATGATGAGAGTTTGAGATTCGAATATTTCCTGGTCAAAGGGATGGCTTACATAGGGATGGAAAATTATTCTTCTGCCCTAGACAATCTCCTGGAGGGGAATAAAATCTACGACAGCGACACACGGCTTCTCAATTCCCTCGGCTTTTGCTTCTACAAAACCGGAGAAAAGGAGAGGGCTCTGGAAATCCTCCGCGCGTCCTTGCGGCTCAATCCCGATCAACAGGACATTGTTGACCTTATCCAGGAAATTGAGAAAAACCCTGATAAGATTTGATCCAAACAGGAAATGGAATTATTAAAAATTCAGTCATCAAAAGGCCGGAACTCCGGAGGCGACTCAAAAATAAGAGTGATTTAAAATGCTACGAAGGAAAAATTCACTCTGTTATCTTGTCTGCCTTTTCCTAACGGTCTTTGTTTTTGCCTCCGGTCAGGAAAGACAGCAGGAGACGGTAACCGTAACGGCCATTGAAGTCCCAGTGCGAGTTCTCCAGAAAGGCCGGGTGGTCAGGGATTTGACACAAGAAGATTTTGAAATCTTCGAGAACGGCGTAAAGCAAGACATTACGGCTTTCGAGGTCATATCCCGAAAGATTTCCGCTCCAATAGACAAAGCACAATCCCGGGCCGCCACGAGGACTTTTATCCTGATCTTCAATGTCTTCGATAACACCGACGCGGTGGGAGAAGGGATCGATTATTTTTTCGAAAACCTTTTCCGGCCGGGAGATCAAATCCTGATCATCACGGAAGATGTTGTACTCAACATCGAAAGGGGGAGGAATTTATCCCAGGTGATTGAGAGTCTGAAGGAAACTCTGAAACAGTACAAAGTCATCTCGACAGCCCAGATTCAAAAAGCCTATAGAGATTTGGATTACGAGGCGGACCAGCTTCTTTCCTCTCTCCGTGCGACTCGCGGTGGGAGCAGTTGGGACCAGGCCGTACTGAGATTCTATGAGAATTACGAGAGGACCTGGAAGGAATACAGGCGGCAATTTATCGTACCCGATGCCGGGCTCTACAGAAGCCTTGTGCGCAGGCTTAAAGACGAAGAGGGCGAAAAATGGGCTCTTTGTTTTCAGCAGAGAGAAATGTTCCCCCGGCTCCGGAATGAGGGGCCCTTGGACTTTCAAATAAGAGAATTGATTGATACTCCCAGTGACGACCCGATGGTCACGGCCATGCAGCGCAATATCCGCTCCAAACAGATGGATCTCAACCGGCTCTTCGCAGTCTCGAGCTACATCCCCGCCGAAGAGTTGAAGAACATCTTCATGGAAGCTAACGTAAGCTTCCATCTCATCCTCTTCAAGTCCATGAAAACCTTGGTCAGCCAAGATTTCGAGTTGGAGGAAGTCAGCCAGGACTATGAGGACTGCTTCCGTCAAATCAGTCTTTCGACAGGGGGGAGTACGACATTTTCAAACAGGATTTCCGAAGCCGTTCAGGAAGTCTCGGAATCCGAGGATTATCACTACGTTCTGGTTTACAGTCCCAAGGATACCCCAATAGAGGAAGAGAGAAATATTGAAGTGAAGATCAAAGGGAAGGGACTCGATGTCATTTACCTCAAGCAAATTCCGGGCGGCAGCACGCACCCCGTCAGTCTGATCAATTTCAAAGCCAAAGTCAGGAATCTGAGCTTTTCCCTTGTCAACTACAGCCAGGTTGAAATCGAGGGGAAGCTGACAGGATATGCCAATGTCAAAGTCACCATTTTCGATGAGAATTCAAATAAAATATTCGACGAGGAAAAAATCCTGAATCTTGTCAAAACGGAGACCCACATTTCCTTGAATATCGACCAGATGAAATCCGGGAGTTATTTTGTCATCATTCAGGCCGTCGACAGGATCGCCAATGAGACGGATGTTTATTCGACCTATATCAAACTCTGACAAACAGCAATATAATGGATTCAATTGCTCTTTGAAGGTTTGACAATGCTGAGGAAACAGATCGATTATCTGATTTTCTTCATACTCTTCGTCTCCCTTACTGGTATTTATCCGGTATCCGGCATGGGAGGCGAGCAGGAAGCCGAAGGGATGAACCTTTTGATCATCACCCTCGATACGATGAGAGCGGACCGGATCGGAGCTTACGGCTACGAAAAAGCCAGGACGCCCCACCTGGACAACCTGGCGAAGGCCGGAATTTTGTTTGCCGATTGCTATTCTCCGGTTCCGCTGACTCTCCCCGCCCACTGTTCGCTGTTCACCGGGGCCTATCCCCTTGGCCACAGGGTTAGAGACAACGGAACGTTTTTCCTCAGCGGCTCGGAAACCACCCTGGCGGAAATGATGAAGGCAAGGGATTACGAGACGTACGCGGTGATCGCATCCTTCGTTCTTCTGGGCAAGTTCGGCTTGAACCAGGGTTTTTCCTCCTACGACGACTCCCTGAGTGCCGGGGAACTGCTGCACAATTTTTATTCGGAGATAACTGCGGATGCCGTCTATGCCAAATTCAAGCACTGGTTCACCAATCGCCGGGAGAAGAAATTTTTTGCCTGGGTGCACTTCTATGATCCCCATGCTCCTTACGCCCCGCCGGAGGACTATCGAAGCGGGGGCAGCGGTCTCAGCGACATGTACGACGGAGAGGTTGCCTTTGCCGATGCCTATGTGGGTAAGATCATCCAGGATTTAAAGGACAAAAAGGAGATTGACAACACGTTTATTATTATCGCCGGAGATCACGGCGAAGCCTTCGGAGAACATCAAGAATACGGACACTCGGTCTTCTGTTACCAAGAAAACCTCAAAGTCCCAATGATTTTTTACAATTCCCGCCTTTTTCCTGAAGCGTTTCAGGTGGAGGACCGAGTCAACCTGATCGACATCCTGCCCACCCTGCTCGAAATGTACGGAATGGCTGCATCTCCCTCAGTTCAGGGGCAAAGTTTCGCCCGCTTGCTTGACGGGAAAAAGGAAAAGGGGGAACGGTCCTATTATATCGAGAGCATGTACGGCAAGGAATCTCTGGGCTGGGCCCCGTTGACAGGAATTATCCACGGTTCATACAAATATATTTCCCTGCCTGAACCTGAACTTTACGACCTCGAAAAAGACAGCCAAGAAAAGATCAATCTCGTTTCGGAAAGAAGCGATGTGGCCGCATCGCTGGACAAGAAGCTGAAAAATTTCATTCTGGACTATTCCTCACCCCGGGCGACCTCGAGACGCAGATTGTCACAGGAGGATATTAGACGGCTGGAAAGCCTAGGCTACATATCCTCTTCAGCAGGAGCGAACACCGCCCTGGATCCTAAGAGAGGGATCCTTTTACAGAACCGGTTCAGCGAAGCCAACAGCCTCATTGATAAGGGACGCTTGGATTTGGCCGCAGCCGAGCTGAAAACCATCGCTTCTGAAAATCCGGATGTCAAAATGCCGCAGTACTACGAACTGCTGGCCAAAGTTTATGAATTGACGCCCGATCCCCAGGCTGTCATCGATACCTGGAAGGAAGCCGTCGAAGTCTTTCCCTCCAATATCCAGTTCAAAATCACCCTGGCCTTCAAACTGTCTCAGATAGGGCGTGAAAAAGAAGCGGAAGCGCTGAGCCTGCATATCGTCGGTACGGATGACAAGTCATCCAGCGGATTCATTCTTTTGGGGGGGATCGAAGAAAAAAGGGGAAATGTCCGCAAAGCCCTGGAATATTTCGAACAAGCGGCGAGTTTGGAACCGCACAATGTGCAGCTGCAGTTGAGTCTCGCCCGGCTGTTGGCTAAAGACAATCGGCAGCAGAATGCGCTGGAGATCTGCCGCCATATTTTGGATAACGAGACTTTTGCCAAAGATCCCAAAAATGCGGATGTGCTCTCTAAAATCGGGATTTTGCTGACGGAGATGAATCAAATTGATTTGGCTCTGCAGGTTTTATCAAACGCCGCCGCTATGGACGATTCGAGTCCGGAGACATGGAATTATCTGGGGATCCTTCACCTGCGGAGGTTTCTCGAACTGAAGAATCCCGAATCGATGCCCGAGGCAATCGCCGCCTTCAATTTGGCGATTGAAAAAAATCCGCGGCTGGCCTCTGCCTACAACGGAAGAGCATCTGCCTTCAAATTCAGCAACCGCCCGGGAGAAGCCGTCAGTGACTGGAAAAAGGCATTGGAGCTACAGCCTGATTTCGTGGACGTCTATTTCAATTTGGGAATCACTTACATGCAAATCGGGGATAAAGCGGAGGCCTTAAAAATTCTGAATTTGTGCAAATCCAAGTTCTATTCCCTGCTCCCGCTCTCAGAACAAGGCCGCCTCGACCG
>CBFDBS010000070.1:0-10327 GCA_965603105.1 uncultured bacterium | reverse complement strand
GTTGATTCTGGAAGGCTCAATCCTCCGATGTCGCTCTAACTCTCCTCCAATGCTCTCCTTTGTTCCTTAATCATCTGTCATTACGGTCTTGGTGGCACCGTTAGGAATGTCCAATTGATTTTGTGCACGCGTTTTCTTATAATCTGAGCGTTATGAAATGGATCTATATAGAAGATATCGCATCATATGACAATCAGGACGTCGAAATCAGAGGGTGGCTTCATAGAAAGAGGTCGAGCGGAAAGATCCGTTTTTTAATCATCCGAGACGGCACCGGCATCATCCAGGGCACTGTCTTCGATCCCCAAAAGAACAGCTCTCTTTTTGAAGCCTTTGACAGGCTCACTCAGGAGTCCTCACTAATCGTCCGGGGGCAAGTCAGAAGAGAAGAGAGAGCGCCTGGAGGATACGAATTGACCGTCAAGGATGTTGAAATCATCCAGATTGCGGAAGAATATCCCATCACACCCAAGGAGCATGGCACATCCTTTCTCATGGAACACCGGCACCTCTGGCTGCGTTCTCAAAAGCAGCATGCCGTGCTCACAATTCGGGCTCAACTGGTCAAAGCCATCCGCGATTTTTTCGACGGCCGAAATTTCCGCCTGATGGACACCCCCATCCTCACCCCCAGCGCCTGCGAAGGAACCACTACTCTATTCGAAACAGAGTACTTCGAACAAAAGGCCTATCTCAGCCAGAGCGGCCAGCTGTATAACGAAGCCACAGCAGCTGCCTTTGGAAAGGTCTATTGTTTCGGCCCCACCTTTCGTGCCGAAAAATCCAAAACGAGAAAACACTTGATCGAATTCTGGATGGTGGAGCCTGAAGTGGCCTTCGCCACTCTCGAAGACATCATTGACCTGGGAGAGGATCTCATTCTCTTTATCCTGGAGAGGATTCTCAAAAACAATAGAAAGGACCTGGATATCCTCGAAAGGAACCCGGAACCGCTGGAAAGAATCAAAAAGCCCTTCCCTAGAATGACTTACGAAGAAATCCTTCCGAAACTGCAGGAGAAGGGATCCAAGATGGAGTGGGGTTTGGATTTCGGCGCACCTGAAGAATCCATACTGGAAGATCTCTACGATTCTCCTGTGTGCATCACCCATTTCCCCACTGAGATCAAGGCTTTTTATATGCAGCCCGACGACAACAGGCCCGATCTGGTGCTCGGAGTGGATTTTATGGCATCCGAAGGATACGGAGAACTGATCGGAGGCGGACAAAGGATTCATGACCTCAAACTCCTCGAACAGAGGATCAAAGAACACAATCTTCCCCGAGAAGCATTCGAATGGTATTTGGATCTGAGACGATTCGGTTCTGTCCCCCATTCCGGATTCGGAATGGGTGTAGAAAGGATGCTCTCCTGGATCTGTAAGATTCAACATATCAGGGAAACGATTCCTTTCCCCAGGCTTCTGTACAGGATTTACCCTTAAGGGCCATCCCTTTTTTCGATGACGATTGTTTACACCACCGATGAAAGGCATTATCGCCGGAAAACCTATTCTGCCCAAGCCAATTATGGCAGATAGCAAGATCAAGGTATTGGACGAGGCCATTCAAAACGTTTAAAATCGTCTCTCATGAATAAAGTCGCGCTGATCAGCCTGGGATGTGCCAAAAATCTCGTCGACAGCGAAGTCATGCTTGGCTGTCTGTCTCAAAGCGGCTATACGTTCGTCTCCCAACCGGAAGAAGCGGATATCATCATAGTCAACACCTGCGGTTTTATCCAGCAGGCCAAACAGGAAGCAGAAGAATTTCTGCAACTGGCCGAGAATCTTAAAACAAAAAGAAAGGATAGAAGAATCATCGCTGCTGGCTGCTATGTGGAACGCAGTCAAAAAGAATTGAAGATAAAATTCCCAAATATCGATGACTGGATCGGCGTCAAAGACTTCGATAAAATTGCCCAAGTCATCGAAGGGGAAAAATACAAACCATCCCGGCACACTTTCCTCTGTGACCACAAAACTCCCCGTGTTCTATCCACTCCCGCAGGTTGGGCTTATATCAAGATTTCAGAAGGATGTTCCCATGCCTGTTCCTTCTGTGCCATCCCTGCGATCAAAGGAAAATACAGGTCCCGATCGGTCTCCTCCATCGTTAGTGAGGCCGAAAGACTCGCCTCTCAAGGAGCCAGAGAAATCAATCTCATCTCTCAAGATTCAACCCACTACGGACGGGATATCGGCCTCAAAGACGGTCTGGTCAAACTTCTCGAGCGATTGATAAACATCCGTCCTCTTTCATGGATCCGCATTCTTTACGGTTATCCGGAGGAAGTCGGCGATTCCCTTCTCGATATCATGCAGGAAGAAAAGGTCTGTTCCTACTTGGACCTTCCCTTCCAACACTCCCACCGCGACATCATCAAGCGAATGCGGAGAGGCCTTGACGGAGAGCGCGCTCTCAATCTCATCCGTAAAATCCGCAAAAAAATCCCCGATATCGCCCTCCGCACATCGCTCATCGTCGGATTCCCGGGAGAAGGGCTGTCGGAATTCGATAATCTTCATCGATTTGTCAAAGAAGCCGAATTCGACCATTTGGGAGTCTTCACCTACTCCTGTGAAAAAGACACGGATGGCTTCGCTTGGGGAGATCCTGTGGAACCGGACACCAAAACCCGCAGAAAAGAAATTCTCATGAGCACCCAGGCCGATATCTCCTACAGCAAGAATACAAAATACCTCGGCCGGATTCTGGATGTGCTTGTGGAAGGTGAGCTCAACTCGGATAAAAATGTGTATGTCGGGCGGGGAATATTCCAGGCGCCGGAGGTCGATGGAGTGATTCAGGTGACTTCCAAGGAGCCCGAGGGACACCGGGTCAACACTGTTCAGAAGGTTGAAATCAATGAGAGGGATGTATATGATCTATACGGAGTTTTTTATAAATGAAAACCATATCTAAACTCGTATCCACTTTTTTCGGAGTCGGTTATTTTCCGATTGGACAAGGCACTCTCGCCAGTCTGATTGTCATGCTGCTCTACAAATTTTTTCTTTTCCGTCTCCACTGGGTCACTTACCTGGGGCTTATCGGGATATTATTTATTGTCGGTGTTTTTTGCTCATCCGTTCACTCCACCGTCTTGAGAAAGAAGGATCCGCATGAAATCGTCATTGACGAAGTTGTAGGACAGATGTTGGTGCTTTTCCGGTTGAATCCCAGCTGGTTTCTTGTTTTGAGTGCCTTTGTACTTTTCAGGATTTTCGATATCTCAAAACCCTTTCCGATAAGACAGATCGAAAAATTCCCCCGCGGTTGGGGAATTATGGCTGATGACATCATGGCGGCCGTTTACTCCGGCCTTCTCATTCAGATCTATCTCCTTCTGAAATGAAAGAGGAACAAATTCCCAGAACCGAAATCATCGCCGTCGGTTCCGAACTTCTTTCCCCTCACTTCCAGGACACAAATTCTCTTTTTCTCACAGAACGACTCAATGATCTCGGCCTCTCCGTCCATTTCAAATCCATTGTAGGTGATGAATGGGATGACCTGTGTTCGGCCATCGAGAATGCATTGGCCAGATCGGATTTGATATTTGCCATCGGCGGTCTGGGACCAACAGAAGATGACAGGACCCGAGAGGCTTTTGCGTCCGTCCTGGGACGGAATCTCATTTTCAGCGAAAATATTATGTCATCTATCGAAGCCCGGTTCTCTCGTCGGGGAATACCCATGCCTGAAGTGAACAAAAAGCAGGCCTATCTTATCGAAGGCTGTGAAGCCGTTGAAAATCCGAACGGCACCGCACCGGGAATCTGGCTGGAGACCGATACAAATATTATTGGCCTCCTTCCCGGCCCCCCTCACGAGCTCAAACCCATGTTCGACTCCTCTTTTTGGCCCCGGCTCAAAAGGTTTCAAAGGGCCCGCACCGTGCGCCACGTTTTAAAAATTACAGGGCTGACCGAATCGAAGGTCGCATCGCTCATCGCCGACACACACTCCGACGATCCAGACATACAAATGACCATCCTTGCCTATCCGGGTCAGATCGAGATCCATCTTTCCAGCCTATCCACAGAAGCTCCCGGCTGGGCTGAGAAAAAGATAGAGGCTCTCAGCGACACTCTTCTGGAGAGGCTCGGTGAGAATGTATTTTCCGACGACGGACATAACCTGGAATCCGTGATCGGCCGGCTTCTGGTCGAAAGAAAGGAGACCCTGGCCGTGGCCGAATCGTGTACGGGAGGCTATCTTGGACACCGGATCACAAATGTACCGGGCAGTTCTGAATATTTCCTCCTCGGCTTGGTCGTCTACAGCAACACCCAGAAAAACCGGATCCTCGGCATCCCCATCGAGCTCATCGAAAAGTACGGCGCCGTCAGCGCCGAAGTGGCCGGGGAGATGGCGGAAAGGGTGAGGGCTGAAGCAAAGGCTCATTACGGCCTTGGGATCACGGGAATTGCAGGCCCGGGTGGAGGAACAGCTGAAAAGCCCGTCGGACTTGTCTATACAGCACTGGCTGCCGAGAAGAAGCTACAGGTCAAAAAAAACACCTTCTTGGGTGACAGGGAACGTATCAAATACCAATCCAGCCAGAAAGCGCTTGATCTCTTGCGGCGATACCTTTTACAATCCCATTGAAACGATGAGATCCTTTATAGCCATCGACTGCGATGAAAATCTGAAAGAAAACATTTCATCTCTTCTCAGGAGATTGGACAGCGGAAAAGGAAATATCAGATGGATCAGGAACCAAGGAATGCATTTGACTTTAAAATTTCTGGGGGACATCACTGACAAACAGCTTGAAGCCATCAATCACGAACTTAAAATCTCTATCAAGCCATTCGAGCCTTTCGCTCTGAGCCTGAAGGGAACAGGCAGTTTTCCTCCCTCAACCCGTTTTCCAAAAGTGCTCTGGGTGGGAGTGGAAGATAATAGAATCCTGAATTCTCTTCAACAAGAAATCGAACAGTCGCTCTTCAATCTGGGCTTTCCAAAAGAAAAACGACAATATCACCCGCATCTGACACTTGGACGCGTTAAAAAAAAAGACGGATTGGAATCCATTCTCAGCGCTATTCAGCAGAGCAAAGAAGAATTTTTCGGAAAGATGACGGTCGAGCATGTGACACTTTTTAAAAGCACCCTGCAACCGAGCGGAGCCGAATACACGGTTTTATCGGAGTTCAGCATCAAATGATTTTAGCTTTCGCCCTCATTTCCTATCTTTTCGGTTCTATTCCATCAGGATATCTTCTTATTCGAGCCAGACAACACAAGGACATCCGCGATTTTGGGAGCCGTAGCATCGGAGCCACAAATGTCCTCCGGACTTCCGGTTGGAAGATGGCGCTTCCGGTCGTGATTTTTGATGTTTTGAAAGGATTTCTGCCCGTCTTTTTCGGCATGAAACTCTTCCCGGGCAAATCGATTATCCTGGTCTTTGGATTTTGTGCTGTCGTTGGGCACTGCTTTCCGGTTTTCATCAAATTCAGAGGCGGCAAGGGAGTTGCCACAAGCGTAGGCGCTTTTGCTGCCGTCGCTTTTTTCCCTCTTCTACTCGCGCTGGGTGTCTTTGTGCTCGTTATTGGAACGACTCGCTTCGTCTCTCTGGGCTCTTTGAGCGGAGCTTTTTGCTTCCCCTTTTTCGTCTATCTGTTCGGCGGAAAGATTGAAATCAGCATTCTGGGGGCGGCTGTTTTTTTCCTCGTCTTTGTCAGGCATTGGGGAAATATCCAGAGATTGGCCGGGGGAAGAGAAAGAAAACTAGGAGAAAAGGCCGCATGAAAGTGTGTGTCGTCGGTGGAGGAACATGGGGCTCGGCTTTCGCCCTTCACCTCGGCCAAAACAATATTGAAACCACCCTGTGGATAAGAGAAGAGGAGATCTACGAAGAAACCCTGCGTTATAGAGAAAACAAAGATTTTCTTCCCGGTGCCGTCTTTCCCTCCAGCGTTCGCTTCACGAACCGGATAGACGAAGCTGTTAAAAATACGGATATCTTGTTCATTGCCGTCCCTTCTCAGTTCTGCAGAAACATCTTTATGCGACTCGCTCCCCTGCTCTCCTCAGAACAGATCCTCGTCAGCCTGACCAAGGGGATCGAAGAGGGAACTCTTCTGAGAATGAGTGAAGTGATGGAACAAGTCTTCAGGCCGCATTTTTCTCCTCAAATCGCAGTTCTTTCAGGTCCGAGCTTCGCCAGGGAAGTGGCCGAATCTCATCCGACTGCGGTTGTTGTGGCCTGTCTACAAGACCGCCTGGCCAGAAAGGTGCAGCACCTGGTATCCAGCCAATATTTGCGGGCTTACACATCTACTGATATAATAGGCGTGGAGATTGCAGGGGCTTTAAAGAATGTCATGGCTATTGCCACCGGCCTGTCAGAAGGCCTCCAGTTCGGGTCAAACTCGATGGCCGGCCTAGTCACTCGCGGACTTGCAGAAATGACCCGGCTGGGCATCCGGCTGGGAGCAAAAAAAGAGACATTCTCCGGCCTGGCCGGAATAGGCGACCTTGTCCTGACATGTACGGGGAGACTCAGCCGGAACAGGTTCGTAGGGTACGAACTGGGAATCGGAAGAAGTTTAGATCAGATTGTGGGAAACATGAAGATGGTCGCCGAAGGAGTCTCGACAACGCTATCCGGGTGGCAACTTGCCCGGAGAGAAAAGGTGGATATGCCTATCTGTGAGCAGGCTTACCGTATCCTCTACGAAGGAAAAGATCCCCGCCAGGCTATGCAAGATCTCATGTCGAGAGAATTGAAGGGGGAAGTGGATCAAAAAAAGGAAATTGAGAAGGAGACTAACAAATGAAAATCAAATCTGTTTTGATTGCCATGTTCTGCATTCAGCTCGCCTTTTGTGCATCCAGCCAAAAAAAAATTGAAAAAAGCAGAGAACAGGATCCGAGGTACCAGTACAATATGGGATTGTCCTATCTCAATTCGGGCCAGATGGACCTGGCTGTCAAACACCTGAAGAGATCGCTGTCGCTGGATCCGGACAATTACTTGGCTCTCAACGCGCTGGGGCTGGCTTATTCCATAGAGGGTAAATTCCAGGAATCGATGAAATATTTCAAGGACTGCCTCAAGATCAAGCCTACTTTCTCCGAAGCCCACAACTACCTTGGATTTGTCTATCAAGAATTGGGGCAGCATGAATTGGCGGAGCAGGAATTTTTGACGGCCACTCTGGACACCCAGTACAGCTCACGTGAACTCCCCTTCTACAACCTTGCCCGCCTGTATTACGTGCAGAACAGATTTGAAGATGCCCTCTTCCAAGTTCAAAAGTCCCTGGAGATAAAAGAGGATTATCTCCTTGCGCTCAACCTGGAAGGGCAAATCCTCATGAATTTCGATCAGATTGATAAAGCGATTCAAAGCTTTGAAAAAGCGAGAAAAAATAATCCCGGCGACATTGACCTGAGTTTTAACTTAGCCGAAGCTTATTTCAAGAAGGGGCAATTCCAGAAAGCCAAGCAGTTGTTCGACTCGATCTATATGAAAACAATGGATCCCGAACTTAAAAAAAGGATCGAAAGCTATTTGAAACAGATCAAGTAGACGATCAGGTGCCTTCTTGCCAATCGGACAAGTATCTCTTCTGATCAGCCGAGAGCCTGTCAATCCTCACTCCCAGCGTCTTCAGTTTCAAGCGGGCAATTCCCTCGTCTATTTCGCGGGGAACAGGATAAACCTTATTCTCGAGAGATGCCCCTTTCTGAAGGAGATAAACCGAGCTCAAGGCTTGATTGGCGAAGCTCATATCCATGACGACCGCAGGATGTCCTTCGGCAGCCGTTAAATTGATGAGGCGGCCTTCTCCGAGCAGGAAAATCTTCTTCCCATCTTTGAGCGTGTATTCATCGACAAATTCTCTGATCCTTCTCTTGTTCTTGCTCATTTTTTGAAGAGCCTCGATATTGATCTCGACATTGAAATGACCAGAGTTGGCAACGATGGCTCCATCCTTCATCTTCGAGAAATGCTCCGCATCGATGACACTTTTGTCTCCAGTGACAGTCACGAAAACATCTCCAATTTTAGCTGCCTCTTTGAGTGACATCACTTGGTACCCATCCATCACGGCCTCAAGGGCTCTCAAAGGATCGACTTCTGTAACGATAACCTTAGAACCTCCGCCCGCCGCGCGCATGGCCACACCTCGGCCGCACCAGCCGTATCCTGAGACAACAAAATTGAGCCCGGCCAGAAGGATGTTGGTGGCCCTTAAGATCCCATCAATCGTGCTCTGACCCGTTCCGTATCGATTGTCGAAGAGGTGCTTGGTGTTGGCATCATTGACGGCAATGATCGGATAGCGGAGAACATTATCGTTGGCCATACTTTTGAGCCTGATCACTCCAGTTGTTGTTTCTTCTGTCCCCCCCAGAATGTTTTTCAACAGATTCTTTTTTTTGGAATGAATCGTACTGACGACATCGGCTCCGTCGTCCATTGTGATCTGGGGAGCATTGTCCAAAACCTGGTTAATATGTCTGTAATATGTTTTGTTGTCTTCACCTTTGATGGCAAAAACAGGTATTTTATAGTACTTCACTAAAGCCGCAGCCACGTCGTCTTGCGTGCTGAGCGGATTGGAAGCGGTCAAAAAGACATCGGCTCCTCCCAGCTTCAAGGCTTCCATCAGATTGCCGGTTTCGCTTGTCACATGAAGACAGGCCGCCAGCCGTATTCCCTTCAGAGGTTTTTCCTTTTGAAACCTCTTTTTTATGTCCTCCAAAACAGGCATGAACCGGCTCGCCCATTCCATCCTCTTCTTTCCAACTTCCGCCAAATTCAAATCTTTGACATCGTATTCCATTTGAATCTCCTTTTGCCTGAACTATTCAGATAAGTCGACAGCTTATCTCTTCAGAGCAAGAACTAGCTGAGCCCGGCGTCCTTTTTTAGCAGTTCTGCCTTGTCTGTTTTTTCCCAGGTAAAATCTTTGTCTTCCCTCCCAAAATGCCCGTAGGCCGCTGTTTTTTTATAGATCGGGCGGAGAAGATCGAGAGAGGCAATCATCTTTTTTGGCCGGAGTTCAAAATGAGCCTGGATGAGCTTCTTGATTTTGTCTTCCGGTATTTTGGAGGTTCCGAAAGTATCGACCATAATGGAAACAGGGAAAGGAATTCCGATGGCGTAGGCCAGCTGCACTTCCAGTCTGTCGGCCAGATCCGCTGCCACCAGATTCTTGGCGATGTACCGGGCCATGTAGGAGCCGGAGCGGTCAACCTTGGAAGGATCCTTTCCGGAAAAACAGCCGCCTCCATGACTTCCCACACCTCCGTATGTGTCGACAATAATTTTTCTTCCGGTAAGCCCGGAGTCAGCCAGGGGCCCGCCCTGTTCAAAACGACCGGTTCCGTTGATGAAATATTTAGTGTTTTTATCCAACATTTCAGCGGGCACGACTTTATCTATCACCTGTTTACTTATGCCATCCCTCAGCTCATCCATACTCACCCGGTGATCGTGCTGGGCAGCGATGACCACTGCTTCTATTCTTTTGGGCATATTCCCTTCGTACTCAATAGTCACCTGGGATTTTCCATCCGGGCGGAGAAAATTAAGAACCTTTTCCTTTCGAACCTGAGAGAGTCTTCTGACAAGTCTATGCGCCAGCATGATAGGCATAGGCATAAATTCTTCTGTCTCATGGCAGGCATATCCGAACATCAATCCCTGGTCACCGGCTCCCTGCTCATGATCTTTGGATTCATCGACTCCTACGGCGATGTCCGGTGACTGTTCATGGATGGAAGAGATAACACAGCAGGTCTCAAAATCGAATCCGTATTTGGCCCGAGTGTAGCCGATTTCCTTAACCGTTTGGCGGACAACTTTTTGGAAATCACAATATCCTTGGCTCGTGATTTCACCGGCAATGAGGACGAGTCCGGTCGTGACAAGCGTCTCGCAGGCGACCCGGCTTTTTGGATCCTGTTTGAGCAGATCATCAAGGATAGCATCGGAAATCGTATCACATATCTTATCAGGATGCCCTTCCGTAACCGATTCAGATGTGAAAAAATGAATGCCCTTCTGACTCATAGCTACCTCCTCTCTGGGATTTGCTGGTGGAATAGAATCAAAAAATTTAGCACAAAAAGAATTTATTTTCAATGATTTATTTCATATGCAAAATTGAAAACAGATTCTCTCTCAATAAAAGCAATCCCCTTTTTGATGGACAAAATGTTTAGGTGTCCGGATCGCTCGCCCTCGGCATCCCTTTCTTTCGAAAGAGCATGGACCCATAGATAAGGATACAAACTCTTCCAATTAAATTGTTGAACTCTTGGCATGATTCGTGGTAAATAGCTATGAAGAGTGAGT
>CBFDBS010000069.1:0-10336 GCA_965603105.1 uncultured bacterium | reverse complement strand
GAAACTTGAAATTTGCGGCCGATTGTTTCATTCCTCGTTCTCTTCCTCCTCTTTCCTTTTCTCTATATATATATTCAGGATTTTTCGAATGCAAGCCTTTGCCTCCTCCGCCCTGGGCACCCACTCAAAAGGTTTATATCACGGTCTTTGAAAGACTCGCCTTTCTTGTCATTTTACTCATCTCTTCGAATGCTGTTATAATTATATTGTTATGCCCGCCGATCATTATCTGCCGGCTTACCTGGGGACACAGCAAAGGGGCGAGCTGGAGGCTAGAATCGAAGAGTCTTGGCAGAGGCTCAAGAGCTGTTCTCTCTGTCCCAGGGAGTGCGCCGTCAACCGGCAGGAGGACAAAAGAGGCTTCTGTTCCTCGGGATTCCTTCCCAAAATCTCTTCCTACTCTCCCCATTTCGGAGAGGAGCGCCCTCTGGTCGGCCGCCACGGCTCAGGAACCATTTTCTTCACCCATTGCAACCTGGGCTGTTCCTTCTGCCAGAATTATGACATCAGCCATGGCGGAATGGGAAGCGAGATTTCCTGCGAAAGGCTGGCTCAAATCATGCTGGAGCTCCAGAGACTGGACTGTCTCAATATCAACTTCGTCAGCCCGACCCATTTCGTCCCTCAGATTCTAAAAGCCCTTTCTTCGGCAATCGGCATGGGGCTTACCATCCCTCTTGTCTACAACACGGGTGGGTATGATTCAGTGGACACCCTAAAGCTTCTTGACGGTGTTTTCGACATCTACATGCCCGACTTCAAATTCATGGACGGTTCTATCGCTCAGAACTGTTCTCAGGCGTTCGACTATCCCGAAGTGGCCAAAAAAGCCCTCAAAGAAATGCACCGTCAGGTGGGAGACCTATCCATCGACAAAGAGGGTATCGCCCGACGCGGCCTGCTCATCAGGCACCTTGTCCTGCCTGAGGACATGGCCGGAACACAAGAAGCCATGTGTTTTATCGCCGAAGACATATCTCATAACACATATGTCAATATTATGGATCAGTATTACCCCTGCGGAAACACTCCTTTGGGATCGCCACTGGAGCGCCGGCTGTCCAGGGAGGAATTCGATGCAGCCGTCCGTGACGCCAGGGCGGCGGGTTTATTCCGCCTGGACAAGAGGGAAAAAACGCGTCTGAATTGGTGGTGATTCTACAGGAACTCTCGGCCCCAGATCACAAGGATAAAAGTGCAGGCCATGACCAGGACAAAAACAGGGATAAAGGTGAGCCGGATTCCCAAAAACTGGGAAAGCACTCCGAAGAGAATAGGTCCCACGGCAAATCCCAAATCCACCGCCGAGGCAAAAATGCTTAAAACCATGCTTTTTTCATCGGGATCGAGGCCCTCTACACTCAGCGCCGTAAGATGGGGATAGAGGATGCCGGCCCCCGCTCCCATGACCACCCCCGAAAGAGCGAGCAGAAGGTTATTGGTCGAAAAATAAAGGGCGAGACCGCCCACGCAGAGGAGGCCGAAAGCGGGCACGATCCAGCCGGGCTTACCCCACGACTTCATCTTTTTCCCCACATACAGCCTGATAAAGACCGCAGTCAAGCCAAGGAAAGTGAAGAAATATCCGGCTCTCAGACCTGGCCCTTCCAGAGCCAGCAGGGGGACAAAACCGAGGGTCGAACTCAAACCAACCTCAAAGAGAAAGGCTAAAAAAGAATAAACGAAAATTCTTTTCCGTCTCAGCAGCTGGAGGAATCCCAGCCGTCCTTCAGCGGCCTGTCTAGAAGACCAAGGGACGACAAGCCGAGAACTTAAGATATAGACGAGAGGGATAAAGGCCAGGATCCCGGCCAGAAGGAAATAGAATGGGAAGCCGAGCTTGAGGATCACCTGCTCTCCGATATAGGGAGCAATCAATAGAGGAAGCATGAAACCTGTGGAAACGACGCCGATTGCGTAGGCGCTCTGCCCCTCTTTCACCGCCAGAATCACGATGTACAGAGCGGCTATAATAAAGACAGAAAAGCCGACTCCATGCAGAATCCTGATCAAAAACATGGGCCAGGCTAATGTGCGGACGCCGAAATACAGAGGCGTCATGAACAGGAAAAGAAAAAGTCCGCCCCCGAGGACTTTTTTTGGAGGAAACCGGTTGAGGAGCCAGCCCCCGAGTGGACGGGAGAAAAAAGAGGCCAGAGAAAAAACACCGACAAGAAGACCAATCCGTCTGGGTGTCCCTCCGAGATGCTCGAAATACATGGGCAGCAGGTTCAAAACAGCCAGAGAGGAATAGGCCAGCAGGACAGTGAACTGCATGGAGTAAACAGCGGGAGGAAGACTTTTTTTCATGGGAAACAGCAAGTTAACAAATTGCCGTCGATTGTGCAATCCCACTGAAAATTGGGGACAGGCCCCGATTTTCAGTGGGACTGTCCTGAACATTGACTGTCCCCTTTCTTGTGAGAAATCGGGGCCTGTCCCCAATTTTTTTCACTTGTTGACTTGATCCCTCTGACAGTTTGATAATGATGAAGCAGAAAAAAGAAAAGGAGATCAAATGAAGAGTTCGCCTAAAGAATCCCCTGCTATCAACAGAAGAAATTTCTTCGCTCTCTCGGCGGCAGGGCTTTCCGGTCTGGCCTTACGGCCAGGTCAGGAGAAGACGGAAGAACACGCCCCCGAGAAAAAACCGCCCCCTCCCGGCATCGACACCAACATCGACGAGATCCGGGTTATCCCCCGAAGAGAGGAATCGCTGCCGGGGAAATGGCCCGGTCGGGTGGTCAAAATCCACACCCCCGGTGCCTCCAACGAAGGGATCTTGAATCTCACTCAGATCAAGGAAGCCGTGGAACAGGGTCTCCAGGCTTTAACAGGGAAGAGCGACATCGGCCAAGCCTGGCGGGAATTTGTCGGAACCGATGATGTCGTGGGCATCAAAGTGAATCCTATAGGAGGCCGGCTGCTGTCAACGAAACCGGAGATCGTCCGGATCATTATCGACGGTCTTCTCCGGGCCGGCCTTCCCAAGAAAAACATTCTCATCTGGGACCGCAGACGCTTTCAACTTTATGAGGCGGGATTTACCCCCGAAAGCTTTCCCGGCATCCGCATCCTGGGAACGGAAATGAAAGGGCCGAACGACAGCTTTTTTGATGACCAGGACCTCCTCTGGAGCCGTGATAATATCGACCGTGAATACACTCCTTACACGGCCGGCACCGAAATGTCTTATGGAAAAAATACGCTCCCCTACATGATCAACGAAGGACAGCACTCATACTTCACTAAAATCGTGACCAGGGAGTGCACTAAAATCATCAATGTCCCCGTCTTGAAGAACGCGGGCGCATCTGTGACTCTCTGCCTGAAGAATCTCTCCTACGGCTCGTTGAGTAACACATCCAGGCTTCATAAATTATGGGAAAAATCGGTGGCCGAACCCTGTGCGTTTCCCTGCCTGCGGGACAAAGTTGTCCTCAACATCGCCGACGGCCTCCAAGCCTGTTATGATGGGGGACCGGCCGCCAACGCCCAGTTCATCTGGGATGCCAACCTTTTCCTTTTTGGCACCGATCCTGTGGCCGTAGATGCCGTCGGTCTTGAGTTCATCAGCAAGGAAAGGGTGAATCGCGGCATCAGCGATCCCCCCAGTAACAGGAATTCTTTCCTGGATATCGCCGGTGAACTTGGCTTGGGGATCAAGGACAGGACAAAAATTCAACTCGAAGAATTCACCATTCCAGCCTGAACATCCGGGTCGGGTATTGATGAGTTTCTGCCCGATTTTTGTATAAGGAGAAAACGATGGCGGATTACCTCATTATCGGTGCTGATGCCGCCGGCCTGTCGGCGGCTGTTCAGATCAAACGCCGTCAGCCTCAGGCCTCCATCAAGGTCATCAACAAGGGCCGGATTATCTCCTACGGAGCCTGCGGTATCCCCTACGTCTTGTCCGGCGATATCGCCTCCGCAGCCGATCTCATCCATTTCACACCCGAGAGCTTCGAGAACCAACGGGGAATTCCGGTCATCATCAACAGAGAAGCCACCGCTGTCTTTCCTGAAGAATACAGTGTCGAAGTCAAAAACCTGGAAACTGGCCAAACCAGCCGGGAAACATACAAGAAACTTTTGATCGCCACAGGGGCTCATCCTCACAGCCTCCCGGTTATCGACACCGCCCAGGACGGCATCTTCAGCCTCCACACCATCGAAGACCTCAGGCGGATTCTTGATTTTCTTCAAGATAAAAAACCGGGAACAGCGGCCGTCATCGGCGCCGGGAACATCGGCTTGGAGCTCGTGGAAGCCCTCCACCGGAGAGGAATTAAAATTCTCCTCTTCGATATCGCCGAAACCCCGGCTTCCGTGTGGCCCCCATCCATCAGGAGGGCCATCGTCGGCAAGCTGAAGGAAAAGGAGATTTTCTTTTCCGGAAAGACAACCGTAAATGCCGTCGAGAGGAAAGGGCGGTCATTCGTCCTGGAAACAAGCAGCGGGCAGTATTCAGCCGATATCCTCTTTTCGGTTGTGGGGACAAGACCTTCCACCGAGTTTTGCGGGAGCAGCCTCGACACAATGAGCAATGGCGCCATCAAAATAGACCGCCGGGGCCGGACTTCAGCGGAGGATGTCTACGCGGCCGGCGACTGCGCATCCGTGTTTCATCGGATTCTGGAGCGAAACGTCTACTCTCCTCTTGGATCCACGGCCAACAAGATGGGGAGAATCGCCGGACTCAACATGGCCGGAGGCTCGGTTGAATTTCCTGGAATAATCGGAACCCAAATTTTTAAATTTTTCGAGCTTTCGTTGGCCAAAACAGGTTTGAGTCTCGAAGAAGCGGAAAGAGAAAACAGAGAAGCCCAGGTGTTTTCAGCGGAAAGACCGGATAAGGCCGGTTACTATCCGGGAGCGGAAAAGGTTTCGGTTGAAATCGTCTGTGAAAAGGACACTCAGGAACTCATCGGGGCCACAGCTATCTGCATGGGCAACGCCGCCCTGTTTATGGATCCCGCCGCCGTCGCCATCTTTGCGAAAATGAAAGCCTCCGAGCTTGCCTGGTTTGATTTCGCCTACGCACCGCCCTATGCCCCGGTTTGGAATGCCCTTCTGTCCTCGGCCCTCAAGGCCGCGAAAACCTGAAAAGGAGTATAGAGGAGCATTTTTTTCGGGTCAACGGGCTCCCGCTTTTAAGGTTTCGGCGAACTTGCGGCCGAAAGCTTCGGCCACAGCAATATCTTCGACTGTAGGACTGCCCTGAAACTCAAATGTATCGGCAATCTCCCATTGGAGAGGCTCGACAATGCTTTTCAGTCCCTTCAGCGCTCCGCCGCTCCATCCATAACTTCCGAAAAAAGCGGCCCTCTTGTTCTTGATGTGTTTGTGGGCAGCCATATTCAGGACCTCTGAGACGGGTGGAAAGAGAGAAACTTCGTAGGTGGGAGCGCCGATCATCACTCCGCATTTCGTCCACAGGGAGGGGAGGATGAAACTGGCATGAGTCCGGGCGGCATCGAAAATTTCCAGGGCTATGTCGGCCTGGGAAATGCCGTGAGCGACTGCATTCATGACGACCTCCGTGTTTCCATACATCGAGCCGTAGATGAGCGTCACTCCCGGTTCAGCCGGCCGGAAGGCGTATTCGGCCCATTTCCTGTAAAGATCCACGATCAAAGCGGATCTCTTCCGCCAGATCAAGCCGTGGGAAGGGGCAATGATGTCCACCGGCAAATCCTTGAGCCTCTCGATGGCCGCCAGCACGCGACTGCTGAAATTGGCCACGATATTGACATAGTAGCGCTGGGCTTCCCTCTGGTAAAAATCAAAATCCCGGCATTCGTCGTCAAAGATAGCCCCTCTCAGGGCTCCGTAGCCGCCGAAGGCATCACATGAAAAAAGAAGGCTCTCGCTCGGATCGTAGGTCATGATCGTCTCCGGCCAGTGGACGAACGGCGTCGAGATGAATTGGAGGGTCTTCCGGCCGAGGGAAAGGGTGTCACCATCCTTGACCACCTCGACATTTTCGGATATGGAAAAAAAATTCTTCAACATTTCTTTTGTTTTAGCCGATCCCAGAATGACAGCCTTGGGAGCGATCCTCCGAAAAGTCCTCATCAATCCGGAGTGGTCGGGCTCCATGTGATTGACGACGATGTAATCGATTTTCGAGATATCGGTCAGCACGTCCAGCTGAGCGATGTACTCGTCCCCTTTGAAGGCTTTGGTCAAATCGATGACAGCTTTTTTCTCATCGTCAATGAAGTAGGAATTGTAAGAAACGCCAGACTGAGAAATGGGCCAGAGACCCTCGAAGAGGTCCGTGGTCCTGTCGTTGACTCCAATCCAGTAAACATCCGGTGAAATGGCGATAGCTGGCATGACGGTTCTCCTCTCTACATTGAACTCAGATTGTAATCAGAAGACCTCCAAGATGCAACTGCTGCGGGAACAAAGCCAAAACAGACAAAATCCTCGAAGAACTCTTTTACAATCTCCATTGTTTATGGTAATAAATACTGAACAAGACGCGGATTTTTCAGGTCGACTCGAGGAAGGAGAAGAGAATGGAGAGCCAGCAATCGAATCAGAGGGGCAACTGGGGCTCCAAAGTCGCCTTTATTTTTGCGGCCACCGGCTCGGCCATCGGCCTGGGCAACATCTGGCGCTTTCCCATGGTCGTGGGTGAAAACGGAGGGGCGGCATTTGTCTTTGTCTACATTGTGGCCGTCGCTCTGATCGGCTTTACAGTCATGCTGGCCGAATTGATCGTCGGACGCCATTCCCAAAAAAATCCGGTTGGGGCCATCGACTACATCCGGCCCCGCTCTCCCTGGAAAGGCATCGGGTACCTGGGCATGGTGACCGGCATCTTCATCCTCTCTTATTACGGCGTTCTGGCCGGGATGATCATCGGCTATTTCATCAAAACCGTAAGCGGAACCTTCCGGGGCAACGTGACCAGCCAGCTCACCGAACAAACCTTCAACGACTTTTCATCCAATTCTTTTCTCGTTCTCCTCTTTTTCTTCATCATCATCGCCATGACGACCTACATTATCTCCAAAGGGGTCAAAGGCGGCATCGAGAGATACACCAAAGTTTTGATGCCCATACTCTTTGTCCTGATCGTTTTTCTGTCCATCAGAGCCCTGACTCTGCCGGGAGCCGGAGAGGGGATCAAGTTTTACCTCAATCCCGATTTTTCCAAAGTGAACATCACCGTCATCTTCCGGGCTCTTGGCCAGGCATTTTTCTCATTGAGCTTGGGGATGGGGACAATGATCACCTACGGAAGCTATATCAACAAAAGGGACAATCTTGTCTCCTCCGCCGGGTGGGTATCCTTCTCGGACACCTTGATCGCCTTCCTGGCCGGATTGATCATCTTCCCCACACTTTTTGCCATCCCCGGCATTTCCCCGGATTCAGGTCCCAGCCTCGTTTTCAAAGTCTTTCCTCTGATTTTCGGACAGCTCCCGGGAGGCCAGATTTTCGGCATACTTTTCTTCCTGCTTCTTCTGGTGGCGGCCATCACCTCAACCATTTCCCTGCTGGAAGTACCGGTGGCCTTTTTTGTCGACGAGCGCAAATGGTCCAGAACCAAAGCGGCTTATCTTATGGGTTTATGCGCCCTTCTTCTCGGCGTTCCTTCGGCGCTGTCCTGGGGAGGAGTCAAGTTCTTCACCCGGATTGAATTCTGGGCCAAAGTGGATCTCATCTTCGGAAATATCAGTCTGGCCGTCGGCGCCCTGCTGATCTGTCTTTTTGTCGGATGGGTCTGGGGAGTCAAAAAGGCCATCGAGGAAGTCAAGTCCGGCAGCCGTAAATTCTCGATCCGGCTCATCTGGGTCTTCTCGGTCAAGTTCCTCTCTCCCATAGCCATCATCATCATTCTTATTAAAATCATCCTAGGATAAAACGCATGAAGAAAAAACATCTCGCCCGCATTTTTATTTTTCTAATGCTTTTCGGTTATTCATCCCTCAGCGCCACCGACGTCGAGGGGAAGGTCAGCCTGTCGCCCAAAGGGAAGGACTTCGATAGAGGGGCTGTCCTCATCAGGTCTGTGGCCGAAGAAAGTTACACTAAACAAGACCTCGATGCCCAAGGAAGATTTCTCTTCACTGGTCTCAGGCCCGGACGCTACGAGATCAAAATGGACCTCTACGGTCTGACACCTTTCCAGGATGAGGTCATTGTCGGCGGTGAAATTGTCATTGAAAAGGACTATACAATATCCCTCTCTTTGCTGGACAGAATACATCTTTTTATCAAGGAATCCAGCGATTTTGTCTGGTTCCCGGTCATGGTTCTTCTTCTCCTCGGTACGGGAGTCCTGCTGACTTTCATCTGCCGCTGGATCCAGGTCAGACGACTCATCCTCTCCTTGAAAATGGTTCTCCAGGGCGCACTGCACAAGGATAAATCCGAAAAAGAAGAAGGAGATATCTCTCCCTACGCGGCCCTTATGACGGCCCTGGCGGCCACGGTCGGCAACGGCAATCTGGCCGGCGTGGCCACGGCCATCGCCACCGGCGGCCCGGGAGCTCCGGTCTGGATGTGGATCGCCGGTTTTTTCGGCATGGCCACAAAATATGCGGAAGGTTTCCTCGGAGTCAAATTCAGGATCAAAAACAAACTGGGGGAAATGTCCGGCGGCCCCATGTACTACGCCCGCCACGGGATCAAAAACGAGAAGATCGCCAAATTCATGGCCATGTTTTTCGCCATCTGCGGCGCTTTCGCCTGCCTCTTCGGTACAGGCAACATGGCCCAATCCAATTCTATGGCCCTGGCCTTCAACGATCAGTTCGGCGTGCCTTTCTGGCTGACCGGATTGCTGATCTCGACCATAGTCGGCGCCGTCATCCTGGGCGGCATCAAGAGAATCGGCGCTGTCTCCGAACGTCTGGTCCCGGCCATGATCATCTTCTATTTTATCGGTGCCCTGATCATCATTTTCGCCAACATCAGCAACCTCCCCCATGCCATCGGCGTTATCTTCAAATCCGCATTTTCGATTAAAGCCGTAGGGGGGGCTATGGTCGGCACTTCCCTGAAGCAGGCCATGGTCCTGGGTGTGAGGCGGGGGATGCTGTCGAATGAATCAGGCCTTGGTTCAGCCGCTATCGCCCAATCCGCCTCCAGATCAGCCGATCCCTCCCGCAACGGCCTCATCGCCATGACGGGAACCTTCATCGACACCATTGTCGTCAATACTCTGACAACCCTGTCCATCGTCATCACCGGCATGTATCTGAAAACCGCGGCTTTCGGATCATCAGAAGCCTTGACATCGACCGCTTTGACGGCGGCGGCCTTCGATTCCGTCATCCCTTTCGGCGGTTACATCATTGCCATCAGTTCCTTCCTCTTCGGCTACTCGACACTTCTCGGCTGGTGTTACTATGGTGAAAAATGCCTTGAGTACATCTTTGGGGTCAAGATCATTTATCCATTTAGAATTGCTTTCATCATCTGCCTCTTCGTCGGCGCCAACATCCAGGGCGTTCATCTCAACATCATCTGGAACACAGGAGACATGGCCAACGCTTTCATGGCCTTTCCCAACCTCGTGTCTCTGCTCATCCTCAGCGGCCTGTTGGGAAGAATAACGCGGGAATACTTCTTCAAAAAGAAAAAAAGGAAATAGTCCTCGAGCCTTCTGGATGGCAAAAAAAAGAGATTTATTCTTTTTCCTCCTGAAAATCGTTTTCAGCTTTTCCCTTATCGTCCTCATCGTTCTCAAAAAAGCCCCTCTGCGTGACATCGGAGATTCCTTGAAAGAGGCCAGCCTGTGGTGGATCTGCCTCTCCTTTTCCCTTCACTCCTTCGGTCTCCTGATCAGTGCCATCCGCTGGCAGATTCTCATCAAGGCGCAGGGCGATCAAGCAACTCTCGGATATCTGGCCAAATCCTACCTGGTTGGCAACTTCTTCAACCTCTTTTTGCCCACACGGTTTGGAGGAGACGTCGTCAGGGTATGGGACGGATCCAAATCCTCCAAATCCCTGCTCAAATCAACGGCCATTGTCCTCGTGGAAAGGCTCACGGGAATCATTGTCCTTCTCTGTTTTGCTTTGGGAGTATCCCTTTTCCGTCTGGATATGGCTCGGGAACTCCCGGTCATCTGGATCTCTCTGGCCGTCGGCCTTTTTGGACTTTCGGCCATCCTGAGCTTCTTTCTCCCCTTTTCAACCCGCTTGATAGGTTTTTTGCCGGAAAAAGGAACCATCGGTCGAATCAAACACAAAGTCATTGAATTCAGAGAGGTCGTCCTCGTCTACCGGGATAAAAAAACGGCTCTTTTCAAAGCACTCTTCTGGGCTCTTCTTCTCCAGGTCAACGTTATTCTCCACTACTATTTCGT
>CBFDBS010000068.1:0-10382 GCA_965603105.1 uncultured bacterium | reverse complement strand
TCTTGGTGACATTCAAGGAAAATGGAAAAAAATAAGGTTTGTCGAAAAATATTGTGATATGCAGATTATAGAGAAGGTTGATTACAGTGTCGGCCAAATTTATGAATAGGACAGGTTAAATGCCTGCGCTCACATATTACTTCCTGACCATCCATATTGAAATAGAAAAGAAATTGCAATACAGTTGAGAAGAGATAAATGATGATCGAAGATAATGTGAGAAAGATCCTTGAAGAGCTTCCCCCCGGCATACAGCTCGTGGCCGCTGCCAAGACACGCTCACCCGAGGAAATAGGCCGGGCCGTTGAGGCGGGTGTCCGCATCATCGGGGAAAACTATGTCCAGGAAGCCCAAGCGGCACAGGCCGTAATCGGAGACCGGGTTAAATGGCATTTCATCGGACATCTCCAAACAAACAAAGTGAAAAAAGCGGTTGAAATCTTTGACATGATTGAAACCGTCGACTCGATGAAACTGGCACGAGAGATAAATAAAAGATGCGCCCACCTGGAAAAAACCATGTCTGTCCTCATCGAGATCAACTCAGGCAGAGAACTCCAGAAATTCGGAGTCTTCCCTGAGAAAACACTGGAATTGATCAGAGACATTTCTGCCCTCAAGAAAGTCCGGATCAAAGGCCTGATGACGATGGGTCCTTTTTCAGGTGATCCCGAGGAGGCCCGCCCATATTTTTCAGTCACCCGCCAGCTGTTTGAAAAGATCAAAGTTCTCGATCTTCCGGATTCGGAGATGACATTTTTATCCATGGGCATGACCAATTCCTATCGGGTGGCCATAGAGGAAGGAGCGAATATCGTCAGAATCGGGACCAAAATATTCGGGGAAAGGATCGAGACATAAATCCGGAGATTACCTCATCCAGTCTTATTCACTTTCAAGAAAAGCTCTTCGGCTTTCTCTTGTGAGGGGCCATTCCAGAGAATCATCAGCAGTTTTCCGGACGTTTGCACACCCATCCACTTTCCGGCCTCGGTCTGGAATATCCCCGGTTCGAATCCCTCAGGAAGGAAGCTATTCATAAAGCTGTTCAATGCGGCCGACGCCTTTATCTCATCTACGTAGTCCACTAGCAAAAGAGAATAAACCTCCTCATTATCCAGGTATCGCCCCACAACGGCAGGTGCATCCTCTCCCAACTCGAGAATATTCCCTCCGGAGAAAAAAGAAAAATAGTTCAGAATCAAATGGCTGAAGAAATAGTGAATCCCTCTGGGAATCAAATTATCCTCCGGAAGACGGGCGACGATAGCCGGAATTTGCCCTTCGCTTTCAATGGCTGAAGCCACATCTCTGCCTATCGCCAAAAGGGCTTCTCTTGTTTCTTGGGTTTCACTTTCAGCATAAAGGGAAACAAAATACCTGTCTTTCCAAAAGACTAGAAGTCTCCCTTTTTGAGTGGATCCCTGCCCGACACCCACTTCTTCTCCATCGGGATTGAATGAGAAAATTCCAAAAGCATTTTTTGCAGAACCCATATCGAAAAAATCCGCATGGATAACCGGCTGTCCCTCTTTATTGTAGAGCCTGGCGAGAAGCCGCTGGAAATTATAGGCACTGTAAACTTCCCCGGCCTTATCGATGTAATTGGAGATGGTCTCGGAATCAAAAAGGCTATCTTCCCCCTGCACCGTCCAGCCGTTTACATCCAGAGGCAGATAGCGGGATAGGACGCGCGTATCCGGACTCTTGCAATTGACCGCCAGTCCGCAAAAAAGCAGAATCAAAAAAATATAGGGCATTGCTCGTTTCATTTCAAAGGATTTTAGCAAAAATCCGGCATTCAATCCAGCCCTTCTACGACTATGATCTCCGATCAACTTTGAGAAAGAAAATATAGAAATTCACCTCAATTCAATATCTGAACAAATGATCCGGCTATGCGCTCATTCTTATCCCTTTGATTTCATTAAAGAAACGTTTTTCATAAATCTTATTATTCTTATAATATTATGTTGATTCAGGATTGATTTTCAGATAGGATGAGATATTACTTAATTGTTTTTTTACTCTAAGGTGACGCAATGATCAGACTCTCAACCAAGGGACGCTATGGAACACGCCTCATGCTCAATCTTGCCCAGCATTACAATACCGGCAAAGAGGCCATCATCCTCAAAAGCGTCTCGGAAGAAGAAGCCATTTCTATTCGATATCTGGAACAGATCATTATTCCCCTCAAAATCAACAAACTAGTCAAGAGCATCCGTGGGGCGGGCGGAGGATACACACTCGCCCGTAATCCTTCACAAATCAGACTCAGTGAGATCCTTCACTCGCTCGAAGGCGCCTGCTGCCTCGTTGAATGTGTCGATGACGATGACTACTGCACCCGCATGGATACATGTGCCACTCATGATGTCTGGAAAAAAGCCAGCTCTCTGCTCCATGACTACTTCGATAAGACGACCCTTCAGGACCTGATGGCTCTTGAAAAGAAAAAGAAGTCCAAAGCCTAGCCACATTTTTCTCTTCAATTCCCTTCTGCCTCAATAATAAGGGGAATTTTCAATATTTCACAAATTTAATCCCATTTACCAGTCCAATAAGTCTTTTTCAAAAACAACATTCCAGTGAATTGGGACAAATGATGGATATCTCCCACTTGACAAAGCCCCGACGTTCAAGATAAGATTATTAATCCTATAAATTCTATGGATTTATTTTTCCAGCTTCAATGCCGAAAATAACTTCATTCCCTCTCCATAAGTCTCAACAGCCAAGAGGGAGCTTAAGGTTCACATTGGGCTGAGTGACAGAATGAATCCGGAGTAACAGCATGCTTAAACTTTCAACCAAGGGAAGATACGGAACACGTTTGATGCTCAATCTCGCCCGCCACAAAGATGAAGGAGTTGAATCGGTGATCCTCAAGAGAATCTCCGAAGAAGAGGAAATCTCCGTTCGCTATCTGGAACAGATCATCATTCCCTTAAAACTGAAAAGGCTGGTCAACAGCACCCGGGGTGCAGGGGGCGGATACACCCTTGCCCGGGATCCTTCGAAGATCAAAATCCTCGATATCCTGGAAATTCTGGAAGGTGACCTCAGCCTCGTCGATTGTGTGGAAGACGAAGACTGCTGCGAACGCCGTCCAGACTGCTCCACTTACATAATCTGGAAAGAGGCTTCCTCCATCCTGAAAAAATATTTTGGCAGCCTCAGCCTTCAAGATCTTCTCAAGATGTCGAAAAAAAAGAAAAAAATCAGTTAAATTTCACTGATTTGTTTTAGATTCTCTGTCATTACCTGGCAGATTAATGTCACGAACCTGGATAACCAATAAAGTCTCTCAGCCGGTTAGCTTTCAATGAACACGAGGGGAATACAAGCTCCTCCTAGGGGGACAACTTGTCACTATAGCTTATATCTCGTACAATATTTATCGTTATACTATGAAAATTAAAAATCTTCGCGATTGGAACCTCAGAAACAAGATCATTCTTCACGTCGGAGTCATCGGCATCCTGACCGCCCTTTTTCTCCACTACTTCTGCACTCAAACCCAGAAGAACATCATCCGGACCATGAGCCGCAAGAAATCTGAGCTGGTCACCAATACAATCCAGGGCAGTATCTCCGAAGCGATGAGCAAAGGGAAGTCGGATGAGGTGCAAACAATTATCGAAAACATCAGCCGCACCCAAGATATCCAGAGAATCAGGATTCTGACTCCTGAAGGGAAAATCCTCCGCTCTACATCTGACCAAGAAACAGGTTTGGATATCGACGAAAAATCAAAAAAAACTCTACAGGCCTTCCTCGAAAGTGGAGAAGCAAAATCAGAATTCCCCACCAAGCGACAGCCCTCCTTTCAGCAATACGGACTGATTTTGAACACGCAGGACTGTCATTCCTGTCACGAACCACAGATCGAGCTCAACGGTGTGCTGGAGGTCAGCCTGGATCATTCGCCGGTTACTTCCATCTTGAAAAGAAACAAAATCAGAGGGATTTTCATCTCTCTCACCGCCCTGGCTCTGCTGACCTATATCATTTTGAGGCTCTTCGAAAAACTGATCAATAGGCCTCTGTTCCGGCTGAAAACGAGAATGAGAGAGCTCGAGGACGGAGATTTGAAATCTCAAGTTCCAGTCGTCAAGGCCGATGAGATTGGCGGATTGGCCGCAAGTTTCAACACCATGATCACCAAAGTTGAAGAAGCTAACACCCGCATCGAGGAGCTTCACGCCCAACGTATGGAAAAGGCCGAACACCTGGCATCCCTTGGAGAAATTGCCGCCGGGCTGGCCCATGAGATCAAAAATCCCATTGCCGGAATAAAAGGCGCCCTAGAAATCATCAACAAAAGAACCGACGGGGCAGACACAAATAAAGAAGTCTTTAAAGAAATGTTGGTCCAAATCGACAGAATCCACCAAATCATTAAAGATTTGATGCTCTACGCCAAGCCGAAAGAATTGAACATACGACCTGTTTCTCTGGAGGAAAGCATCGAAAATGCGATCAGACTGGCCAAGCTTCAGGTCAAAAACAAGGAGATCGAGTTTAGCTTTCAAAACAGGGATAAAATCCCACCAGTGCAAGTGGATGGCGATAAAATTCAGGAAGTTCTGCTCAATCTTATGCTCAACAGCATCGGGGCTGTTGAGACCAAAGGGAACATCTCAGTCGGACTCTTCACCCCCGACGAAAAGACACTCAAAATCACGGTTTCAGATGACGGGAGGGGGATAAGAGAAGACCATGTGACTCAAATTTTCCAGCCTTTTTTCACCACCAAATCAGAAGGAACGGGACTCGGGCTTTCAATCTGTCAAAAAATCATCGCTGCCCACAGCGGGACCATCGATGTCAAAAGCCACGTCGGCCAGGGAACCACTTTCACCATCTTTCTCCCTCGCCATTCCTCAAGTGA
Source organism: uncultured bacterium (assembly GCA_965603105.1). GTDB lineage: Bacteria > Acidobacteriota > Aminicenantia > Aminicenantales > Aminicenantaceae > CBFDBS01. The sequence goes on along the minus strand of CBFDBS010000068.1, from coordinate 5,485 downwards.
ATAAGTATGCAAAGAAAAAAGATTCTTATCGTCGACGATGAAAAACTCATGCGCTGGAGCTTGAGTCAGAAGTTGGCCGAATGGAATCTGGAAACGGTCACTGCCGAAAATGGAAAAACGGCCCTCACTCTCATCCCTCAGGAAATGCCTGATTTGATAATGCTGGACAACAAGCTCCCGGATGCCAAAGGAACAGATCTCCTTAGAGAAATCAAGCGAATTTGGCCGGAAATTCCCGTCGTCATGATCACGGCTTATGGGGTGCTGGACGATGTGGTGACAGCCATGAAAAGAGGGGCTTATCATTTCGTCACCAAGCCCATCGAAGACACCAAGCTTCAAAGCATTATCAAAAATGCGCTGGAAACGGCCTCTCTCAAGAAAGAAATCGCTCTCTATAAAGAGAAAAGCAAATTCGATCCCGCTCAAATCATCGCCGTTTCCCGAAGCATGAAAAACGTTCTTGAGATGATAGGAAAAGTCGCCCGAAGCGAAGCCTCGATCATTCTGCTTCAAGGAGAAAGCGGCACCGGGAAAGATCTTCTCGCCCAGGCAATTCACTACCTCAGCAAGCGGAACAATGCTCCCTTCCTGGCCATCAACTGCTCTGCCATTCCTGAAAATCTCCTCGAGAGCGAACTGTTCGGCTATGAGAAGGGGGCTTTTACCGATGCCAAAGCCCAGAAAAAAGGCCTGGCCGAAATGGCCGATAGGGGAACCCTCTTCCTCGATGAAATCAGCACACTCAACATCCACATTCAAGCCAAACTGCTCAGGTTTCTCGAATCCCAGACGTTCAAACGGGTAGGAGGATTGAAAGATATCGAAGTCGATCTCCGCGTGATCTCGGCCACAAATCAGGATCTGGAAACCGCTGTCGAAGAGGAAAAATTCAGACAGGACCTGCTTTACCGCTTGAATGTCTGCCCAATTTCGATCGCCCCTCTCCGGGAACGTCAGGAAGATATCATTCCGCTGGCCGAGCACTTTATCAGGGAGCAGAACATCAAATTCAGGAAAAACATTCAAGGACTGGACCGGGAAACAAAGAAGATCTTCCGGAACTACCACTGGCCGGGGAACATCAGAGAGCTGAAAAACGCGATTGAAAGAGCCATGATCTTCGAAGAAACCACCTTTATAACGCCAAAATATATTCCTATCCGGGTCCATCCGCAGACCCAATCCGCCACCCCAATGGGGAGTCTGAAGCAGGCAAAGAATATGGATCTTGTCGAAATGGAAAAAAGGCTCATTCTGAATGCCCTGGACAAAGCCCAAGGCAACAAATCCCGGGCGGCCAAACTCCTCAACATCTCCCGAGACGCCCTCAGGTATAAGCTCAAAAAATTCGCCATTCCTTCATAAAAAAACTGGGTCATATCACCCATTTTTAAGCCATATAACCCACCCGATAGTTTCTCAAAATCACCAGTCTCCGGAATTCACGATGTAACCTGTTTGTTTGCTGCACATTGATCTTTCACTCAATCAACTCCCATATTTGGCATGAATATTGCTCTTCTTATAAAGAATTATAATGTAGAGGAAGACTATAAAGTGACAAAGATATTAGTTGCAGACGATGATAAACTGATCCGCTGGTCATTAAAGGAGATCTTCTCCCTTGAAGGCTACAGTGTGGATACGGCAGCCTCATCTCTGGAAGCTGTACAGCAGACAGAAAAAGAGGTGTACAGCCTTATCTTGGCCGATATCGAGATGGATGAAGAAAACGGAATCTCTACAATTGTCAAAATGAAAACCCAGCAGCCCGGAACTAAAATCGTCATTCTCACAGCACTTCCCTCTCAACAGGTTAAATCTCAGTTGGACGGCATAAACATATTTGCCGTTCTCGAGAAGCCCTTCAAGCCCGAAGATATCCTGGTCATCGTGAAAAAGGCGCTTGCGAGCTGAATTTCATGAACATCAAAAGAGAGAAAAAAAGCGTTTTCCAAGCAAACGAGCAGATCGCTCCCGAGTTTCGCTTCGGAGCCTGTTCTCTCTGCTGAATAACATAGATCGTTACATAAATATTAACAGGAGGTAAAAGTTGCGAAGGAAAAAAGAAAAACTGCTGAAAGCACCGCTTCTCCAAACGGTTGGCTTTATTTGTCTGGCACTTTTTGTGACCGCATTCCTGACAGCCGCAAAACCGGCTATTCAAGAAGCTGATGCTGAAATGTGTGCCGAATGTCACGAAGAGACAGCCAAAGCCTTCCACGCCAATCCTCATTCCACCATGGACAGCTGCAGTGCCTGTCACGGTGATGCTGAAAAGCACATGGAAGAGGGAGGAGGGCCGAACATTTTTGCATTCAAAGCCGATGATATGGCTAACACCAAAACGCAAATGTGTCTCGACTGCCATACAAAATCCAATTCAAAATTTATGGCCAGTGAGCACGGCAAAGCCGCCATGGACTGCACGACCTGTCATTCCATTCACTCAGGCCCAGTGAAGGCCAGCGGAACGAAGAGCTGCCTTTCCTGTCACGAGGATGTCTACTCGCTGTTTCAACTCAACGAGAGACACCGCCTCCAGGAAGGTATTCTCGACTGCGCAACCTGCCATAATCCCCATGAACCGGCCACCACTTCACGTCTGGGCAGCTTCAAAGATCAGTCCTGTTTGCAGTGCCACACGGACAAGAGCGGTCCCTACCTGTTCGAACACGGAGCCTCGCAGATCGAAGGCTGCACTGTCTGTCATGAAGTTCACGGATCACCCAACCGCCGGATGCTGACCATGCAGAGCATCTCCGATCTCTGCTTCAGCTGCCACACCCACGCCGTTTCCTGGCACAGCCGCTTCAACTCGACCGACACCAACTGCACCGTCTGCCACTCGACAATCCACGGCTCGAACCTGAGCGAAATCTTCATTAAATAGGAGGGAACGAATGCGAAGCAAAAAAATCATATTACCTGTAATCCTGACCGCCTTCATCTTTTCCTTGGCGTTCTCTCTTCGAGCCCAAGATGACAGCAAGAAGTTCAGCGGAAATTTCCAGATCGGCTACCGCTCGGTTGACACCGAGGGCGCACTTTCCAAATACAAGGAAGACATCAACCTCACTGATGGAGTCAGGCTTTTTAACTTCAATCTCCACTACTCTCCGGGGGAGACGCTGCAAAACCTGTTCGACTCTCTCGATTTGAGGATGTATAATTTGGGTGGAGATCCCTTCGAGACCTTCAGCCTGTCCGTCCAGAAATACGGCACCTACACATTCCAGTACGACCGGAAAAAATCCACTTACTTCTACGAAGACATGTTTGAAGCCGGGGGAAGCCTCTATGACCTGCACTCCTTCGATTTCGACCGCATCTCGGACAGCGGATCGCTCAAGGTCACTCTCCACAAAAACGCCAATGTCTATTTCAATTTTGACAAATACACTAAAGAGGGTGAAAGCATTACGACCTTCGACCTCAACCGCATCGAATTCGAATTCGACAAACCCATCCGGGAAGAGTCCAAATCCATCGCGGTTGGAGTGGATCTCCATGTGAAAGGCTACTCGATTCTGGCTGAAGGAAAATGGATGGAGTATTCCAATGACAACAGCCTTTTCCTTCCCGGATTCGAAGATGGAGGCGCCGGTGCGCGCTACCCGTCTTCTCTCAGCATGTTCGTCCTCAACCAGCCCTACGATTTTAAAACAGACACCTATACGGTCAAAGTCAACGCCAATCCCATTACCAATCTGCTGGTTTCGGGTTCCGCCCAGTTCAACACCCAGGACATGAATCTCCGCTTCTCCGAAGGAGCCGATGGAGTCGATTACCTGGGCCGGAATTTCGAATACGGTTACACAGGAAATGCAACTTTCGAGCGCAAGTTCAATCTGATCGAAGGAGATCTGTCCTACATCCTCTTCAGTAAACTGGCTGTCGTCGGTGCTGTCCGCTACCATGATTTCGAACAGACAGGTAGCATGACCATCGAGAATGCTTCAAAAGACGCCGATTTCAGCTACGACACCCTCGGGATCGAGGGCGGGTTGCAGTATCAGTTCTCATCCAAGTTCGCCCTCACCGCCGGATACAGATACGAAATCCGGGAGCTGGAAAACCTGGAAACGGTGGAGTATGAAACAGACACTTCCAGAAACGGATTCTTCGGAAATCTGAAAGCCGACCTGTTCAAAGGTTTCAAACTGACCATGGACTACCAGTACGGCACCTACGAGAATCCCTACACACTCATCGGCCCCACAGGTTTCACCCGATTCAGAGCGACGGCCAAATACATGAAAAACGGATTCAACCTTTCGACATCCTATCTGATGAACAAAGCCGAAAGCGAAGTCTTCGGAGACACCGCCTGGGAATCCAATAAAAACCAGCTGAATCTCCGTCTGGGTTACAGCGCTAAGGCCTTCAGAATCTCAGGGGGATACGCCTACATCGATGTCGAACACAAGGGCGACCGTTTGATCGCCTATGCCCCCGCCTGGAGCGGAGGACCGGGAACATTCACCTGGGACATTCTCTATGAAGGCAAATCCAGTTTGCTGGATCTTTCCGCATCCCTGTCCCTGATGGATGGTTTGAGCGCCGGAGCTTATTTCAATTCGTACAAGAATACAGGTTTCTGGGAAATCCAGAGAACCATGCTCAAAGGGTATGTGGAATATATGTTCGACAGCGGCATCGTCGCCCAGCTCGCCTACCGTTATGTCAACTTCGAAGAAGCCGACTCAGGACACAACGACTATAAGGCCAACATACTGGAAATATCATTCGGCTACCGCTGGAAATAAGGAAAGGAGGAGACAATGATTAAGAAACCACAAATTTTCGGCATACTGTTCGTGATCGCTGTATTCGCGCTGGTCTCCACAGCATTGAAGTCGCAAAACATGTCGACACAGGGTCTCGTAGACAAGATCACAGAAGAATGGCAGTCCTCCGGTCATAACAATGTTGAAGGGGAAGCCTTCAGGCACTGGGACGAAGACGATCCCGCAGAAGTTCCTACGGATTGCGCAAAATGTCACAGCACAACCGGCTTCGTGGATTTTATAACTGACGGAACTGTCGACAATGCCGCCGGCATAGATACGACCATCGAATGCGAAGTCTGCCATACCAATCCTGAAAACGGCACCTTAAGAGTCCACACTTCCGTTGAATTCCCATCAGGAATTGTTATCGAAAACGACGGACCGGATTCACTGTGTATGGAGTGCCATCAGGGCCGCTATTCCTCTCCCGGAGTTGACGAATACATCTCGACCCGGTCAACAGGGGAAGACACCGTCAGCACCAAACTCAGTTTTAGAAATATCCACTACTATGCCGCAGCCGCCAACCAGTTCGGCACCCTCGTCCAGGGAGGCTACGAGTATGAAGACATGTATTACGATGCCCGTTTCTCCCATGTCGACGGCTACAACGCCTGCTACACCTGCCACAATCCCCATTCCCTCGAAGTTCGCCTCGACAACTGCGCCACCTGCCACACCGATCCCCA
>CBFDBS010000067.1:0-10403 GCA_965603105.1 uncultured bacterium | reverse complement strand
TTTTACCCGGCACGCAAAGCCTCGAAGCTCGATCCCATCGAAGCTCTGAGATACGAATAACAGAAAAGTGTACAGGAAAACAGCAGGAATACAAAAAAGTTGATCTCTGTTGGGAATAAGACATTCACTCAAAAAGTCTAAACCATATGAACAGATATTAACGGTCCTTAAAAAACCTTCCCTGCAAAACCTGTCTTGTTAGTAAAGATAACAATTAAAGGAGGATAAAAATGTTCAAACGTACAACCGGAATGGTTCTCATTTTGAGTTTTATGCTCATTCACGGCCTTCAAGCCCAACCGGCAGATAAGAATCTTTCTCTCTCTCTGGAAGACTGCATTCTGAAAGCGTTGAAAAACAATCTGAACGTGGCCATTAATGTGCTCACACCTCAATTGTCTGAAGTCTCGGTGGTTGCATCCAAAAACAAATGGCTGCCCGGCCTTGCCTTCAGCTATGGATACAGAGACACCAGCCAGGCCTCTTACTCTTTCCTCGACGCGTCCGATGCGGTTAACACCCTGAGCAACACATATGCCGCTGATATTTCCCAGCTCCTCCCAACCGGAGGCACATTGACTCTCTCTCTGGACGGAGACAAAACAGACTCCAACCGGAGTTTTCAATCCATCAATCCCAGATACGGGGGGACACTCTCCTTCAATTTCACTCAGCCCCTGCTGCGCAATTTCGGATTCAAAATGAACCGCAGAGAGATCGTCATCGCCCAGAACAATCTGGATATTTCTGAGTACGACTTCAAAGACTCCCTCCAGAACATCATCTACAGCGTAGAGGAAGCTTATTGGAACCTCGTTTACAGCATCGAAAACCTGAAAGTGCGGGAACAGTCCCTGCAATTGGCCCAAGACCTTCTGGAAAAAAACAGGCGCGCCGTGGAAGTGGGCACCATGGCTCCCATCGACGTCCTCAGCGCCGAATCGACCGTCGCCTCCCGCCGGGCGGACATTATCGAAACCCGGGCTTCAGTCAAGAACAATGAAGACAACCTGAAAAACCTCATCAATCTGGCTGCCGAGGAACAAGCCCCTGACCTGATCACTATCGTTCCTTCAGACCAGCCGGGCTACGAGAGGGTGAGCGTGAGCCTCGAACAGGCTCTGGCAACGGCCATGAATAACCGGCCCGATTTAAAATCCAGTCAGATAGGCATCAAAAACAGCGAGCTGAATCTCAGCTGGGCCAAAAACCAGTTGCTTCCCAACCTGAGTTTTTCGGCCCGGTACTGGAGCCCGGGCATAACGGGCGATCAAATCCTCTATTTGAATGACAACGCCTTCACAGGGGTTATCGTCGGCTCAGTCCCCGGCCAGCCCTCCGATGCCTGGAAGGATGCGCTGGGTCTCAAGTACACTAACCTGTCGCTCTCTTTTTCCATCGATGTTCCTATCGACAGCCTATTGACCCGGACAACCCTGGCCCAGGCCAAGATCAACCTGCAACAGGCCATGCTGCGCTTGCAGAATCAGGAACAGCAGATCTTTTCGGAAATCAGAAATGCGGTCAGATCCGTCGAGACAGATTTTCAGAGGATTGAGGCCTACAAGGTGGCCCGGGAACTGGCCCAGAGACAGCTGGAAGCCGAAGAGGAAAGGTTGAAAGTGGGACTGACCACGCCCTACTTCGTTCTTCAATACCAGCGAGATCTGAGAAACGCTCAAATCATGGAACTCAGAGCCATCATGGATTACAACCTGTCCCAGGTGCGCCTGCAGCGATCTACGGGTGTCATTCTTCAGGAAAAAAACATCTCCATTCCCGATGTGTTGAATAGATAGCTTTTTTTTTATCCGTGTTCCATTTATAATATCCAGTTTCTAAGGTCTAGCTTAATGGACTCATCCGTTTGAAAACTGCCGCCCCGACAAAGATAATTCTTTTCTTTTCACTCGCCCTCCTTCTGGTCTGTACCGGAAGCCTCCGGGGGAACAACGGCAGTTATCACGTCAAAGTCCAGCTGTTTCCTTCCTCTCCCAGGATCGACGGTCGGCTGGATGAGCCTTTCTGGCAGCAGGCGGCCGTGCTTGAATCCTTCACCCAATACGAACCGCAGGAAGGCGGAGAGCCGTCAGAAAAGACGGTGGCCTATTTAGGCTATGACAGCCAAAACCTCTATATCGGCGTGAAATGCTACGACTCTGATCCCAAGGCGGTGAGAGCCTGTCTGACCAAAAGAGACGAGGTTATGGGAGACGACGGGATCACTGTTTTTCTGGATACCTTCAACGATAAAAAGAGAGCCTTCGCCTTCCAGGTCAATCCCTGCGGAGTTCAAGTGGACGGCATCTACACCGAGAACCGCCGTCGAGGCCGAGGAGGAGGAGGTCCGGGCGGCTTTTTCGATTTCGACCGTAACTGGGATACCTATCTCATCACAGACGCCGAAAGAAACGAAGAAGGGTACACCATCGAAATGGCCATCCCCTTCAAGAGCCTGAGATTTCCCAGCCGGAATCCTCAGACCTGGGGGCTGCAGATCAAGCGTGAAATCCGCAGGAAGAGCGAAGAAATCTACTGGGCTCCCCGTTCACTCAACGTGAACGGATTCCTCGTCCAGGCCGGAACGATGGAAATCGACGGAGCCATCGAGCAGGGAAAAAACATCGAAATATTGCCCGTTGTCACCGGCCTCCAGCAGAAAGGACAGAAATTCGACCCCCAGGCGGGATTGAATCTAAAATACGGCATCACATCCGATTTGACGGCCGACGTGACGGTCAATCCGGACTTCAGCCAGATCGAGGCGGACATGCCGCAAAACGACGTCAACCAGCGGTATGCCCTCTATTATCCCGAAAAGCGGCCTTTTTTTCTGGAAGGGAAGGACTTTTTCGATACCCCCTTCGAGCTTGTCTACACCAGGACAATCGTCAATCCTCTGTGGGGCACAAAATTCACAGGGAAATTCGGCAAGACGACCATCGGATTTCTAAGCACCTACGACGAAACTCCGCCTGAAATCGATTTTTACGGCGTGGAAGACACAGACGGGGAAGGAGAAGAGTTGCCGGAGACAAGAGCCCTGGTGAATGTTCTGCGCATCAGAAGAGATATTTTTGCCGAATCCTACATCGGTTTTATTGTGACGGACAAGGAGATGGGAGACAACTGGAATTCCCTGACTCGAAACCACAACAGGGTGGCCGGCCTAGACGGCCACTTCAAATTCAGCAATCTTTACCGGATGTCCTTTCAGTTCATAGGTTCACAGAGCCAGGTCGAGGGCCAAAAAACCGATATTGTCCCGGCCATAAGTTTCAACTTCAGCCGTCAGGCCCGCCATCTTCAATTCTCGGTCGATTACAACAGCCTCCCCCCCGATTTTGAAGCCTCAGCCGGCTATTTCAGAAGAAAGGACATCAAATCCATAAGCTCGAGGATAAGCTATGCCTTCCTCCCCCAAAACGACCTGATCATCTCCATCCGCCCCTCCTTCGAATACCGGAGGATTTACGATTTTTCAAACACACTGACCGACGAACAGTTCAACTTCTCCGGATTTATCAGCGGCTGGAAAAATTCCCTCCTCTGGATGACCTTCTCCTCCGAATTGGAAAGGTATGATGGGATCGATTTCAAGCAGAATTCATTCCGAATCAACCTCAGCTCCGACCCTCTCGCCTGGCTCAATGGGAACATCTCCTTATCCTTCGGTGACGGGATCTATTATGACGAAAATCCATATCTCGGCTACAAGACCTCTTACGGCTTCCGCCTGACTCTAAAACCTCTGACCAACCTCCGCCTCTTTTATGACTATTCCAACAACAAATTCTTCCACGAACGGAATGGGGAAAGGATTTACAGCATCAATATCATTTCCCAACACATCAGTTTCCAGATATCCCGAACCCTCTCCCTCCGCCTCATCACCGACTACAACGACTACTACAAAAAAATTTACAACAGCCTTCTTCTCAGCTGGGAGCTGCGGCCCGGAACCGTTTTCTATCTGGGATTCGATGACAACCAGGAACAAGATGAATCCGGAATATACAGAGACCAGGGCCGCTACATTTTCGTCAAGTTCTCCTACTGGTGGCGCATCTAGTCTCAGCTCTCCACCTTGACCCTAGTCTTTTTGATATCAGACATCTTATCAACAGAAGTACTATTGAATTATTCACTCAAAGGGCTACAATAGGGTGTAATCATGCGAAAATGTCACGGACTTTTCTACGCCTTTCTTTTATTAACGTTTCTCACTTCTTTTCTCTTTTCCGGAGAAAAAGAGGGATTCACGCTCGATGACATCATCCGGATCGGCCTGGAGAACAATCCATGGTTGGCCGCTCAACGGAGCGAAGTTGAGGCGAAAGAAGAAGCGTATAAGGCATCGAAGCGGCTGTTCAATCCGGAACTTGAACTCCAGACCGGAAAAGGAGAGACATACAGCGGTTTGGAAACCCGAAACACCCAGGGATTGGCCGTCAGCCAGCCGATCGAAAATCCCTTCAAGCGTCACTTCCGCATCAGGATGTACGAGAACGACTGGAAAGCGTCGGAAGGTCAATCCGATTACATCAAGCTCGAATTGACCTTCGAGATCAAAATGGTTTTTTATGAAATTTTAGTTCTGAGGAACCTCCTGGAATTGGCTGAAAAAAATCTGGATTCCATTTCCGAGATCCAGCGGCTCATTGAAAAGAGAGCGCAACTGGGTGAAGTTAAACAACTGGAAGCCATAAAACTTCAGGTCGAAACCCTTAAAGCGCGCAACGAAATGAACAGAGTTCAAACGGAGTTGAGTTTGGCCAAGGAGAAGTTGAACGCCCTTTCGAACAATTCCCTTCCACAGGAATTTTCAGTCTCAGGCAGCCTGGCTTACTCCCCTTTCTCAGAAAAGGAGGAATCCCTTGTCACTCAAGCACTCCTCCTTTACCCTCTGGTTAGAATGAAAGAGTTTGAAATCCAAAAGGCTCAGAACAATCTCAGCCGCATCAAATGGCAACGGCTCCCCGATTTTAAACTTTCCGGCTTCAGCTACAAGGAGCTGGACGGGACAAATACAGGCATCGGACTCTCCTTGGGTATCCCCATCTGGAACATCCAATCCAGAGAGATTGCCGAAGCCGAAAACCTATTGATAAAAACCGAGACTGAGCGGCAGGCCTTGCTTCTGGACCTGACCACAGAAGTCAAATCAAAACTGAGCAAGCTTCGCCTTTCCGAACAGACTCTCGGTCTATTTCACACGGGTCTACTCAAACAAGCCGAGGAAAGCTTGAAGATTTCCGAAGCCAGCTACCGAGAGGGTGAAATCTCGCTGATCGATTTCCTGGATTCGCAGAGAACCCACTACAGCATCATGACGGATTACCAGAATTCTCTCTACACATGGAATGTGGACAAAGCGGCCCTCGAAAAAGCCATCGGAGAAGACATCCAATGAAAATATCCATTTTACTGATTTCTGTTTTGCTCCTTTTTTTCTGCGGAGGACAGAATAACGATTCGGCCTCGCTTGTCGATGAACAAAATCACCAAAACGAGGAACAGGGCCAAGCCCATCAAGAAGGCGAATCGCCCCCCGAAGCGAGCCAAGGACAGCCGCCTGAGGCAGAGGAAGAGGAGCACGCGGATGTGCATGTCAGCCCGGAAAAACAGAAGGAATGGGGGGTGGCGGTCGGTTCGGCAACGGCACAGAATATTTCCTCGAGGCTCTCTCTCCCTGGAATCCTGACCTTCAACCAAAACCAAACGGCTTACATTTCCTCCTACGTGGAGGGAAAGGTGCTGGATATCGAGGCGGATTTGGGCGCACGGGTCAAAAAGGGATCCCTTCTCCTGACCATCAACTCTCCGGAATTCGCTCAGGCTCAGGCCGATTTTCTGGAAGCCCGGGCCAGGCTCAATCTCAGCCAGAAAGAGTTCGACCGCGCAAAAAAACTGCTGGACGAAAAGGCAATCGAGGAGAAGGAGTTTTTGAGACGGGAGTCCGAATACGAAAAACTCATGACCGAATACGGCGCCTTGGGATCGGCTCTCCACTCCTATGGCTTGACCCACGAACACATCGAAGTGCTCATCGCCAAGTGCGATGCTATCAGGGATGAGCTCTATAAATGCGAGATCGCCAATCCCAACCTGCCCATCCTTTCTCCCATCGCAGGCACAGTGGTCTACAGGGATGTCATTCTCGGTGAGCATGTCAGCCCGGAAAAAACAGTGTTTAAAATATCCAACCTCAAAACGCTATGGGCCCAGCTGGACGCCTACGAAAAAGATCTTCCCTTCATCTCTAAAAACAGCTCCGTTACGATTCTCTCTCCCCTCTATCACGATTTTCAGTTCGAAGGCAAAATCACCTCCATCAGTGAAACGATCGATGAGAAACTCCGAACAGTCAAAATCCGTGTTGAAGTGGACAACTCCGAGGGCCGGCTCAAACCAAACATGTACATTCAGGGGAAAATCGAAAACATCTCCGTAGAGGACGATATTCTTGTCGTACCCGAGGAGGCCATTCAGAATCTGAATGGAGAAAAAGTCGTCTTTTTGCTCGAGGAGGAGGATGTGTTCACGGCCCGTCATATTCAACTGGGTCAAAGCCTCGGAAACATGAGGATCATCACCGCAGGACTCAGCTTGGAAGATAAGATTGCCATCAAAGGGGCCTTCTATCTCAAGACAGAGCTGACCAAGGCGACCTTCGGTCAAACGCACGTCCATTGACCCGGGGCCTATAGAGATAGCTTATGATATCCAAGATCATTCACTTCTCACTCAAACAGCGTTTATTCATCATCATGACGACTGCCATCGTGGCTGTCCTGGGAATTGTGGCCTTCCGGAATCTTCCCATCGATGTCTTCCCCGATCCTTCTCCGCCGTTGGTCCAGATTTATACCGAGGGCCACGGTATGGCACCGGAAGAAATCGAACGGCTCATCTCTTATCCCATCGAGTCCGCTATGTTCGGCCTTCCCAAAGTGAAAAACATCCGATCCATATCCACCTTCGCCCTGTCCATCGTCAATGTTTACTTCGAAGACGGAACCGATATCTATTGGGCCAGACAGCTCGTCTCCCAGCGCCTCACAGAAACCGTTGAAACCCTCCCCGAACAGGCTCACAACGCGGTGTTAGGGCCAATCGCAACAGGTCTAGGGCTCGTCTATCTCTATTACTTAGAAGGAGAAGGGCATTCATCTCTAGAGCTGCGAACACTTCAGGACTGGCTGGTCAAGTACGAACTCAAGTCTGTCCCTGAAGTGTCTCAAGTCCTAAGTATCGGCGGCGAAGTGAAACAGTACCAGATTCAAATCGATCCGCAGCTTCTCCTTAAATACGGCCTGACCATTTCTGATCTTGTCGACAGAGTCCGCAAGAACAATCAGAATGTCGGAGCCAGCTTCATCACCCGCGGCAAAGAGGAATACATCGTCAGAAGCATCGGCCTCGTTCAGACCATAGAGGACCTTGAGTCTATCGTCGTTGCCAATGATCAAGGGACCTCTATTTACCTCAAAGATGTCGCCACCGTCCAGGTCCTGCCCGCCATAAAAAGAGGCTCCGCCCTTGTCAACGGAGAGGGGGAAAAAGTCGTGGGCATGGTCCTCAAACTCTTCGGCTCCAACACAGCCAAGGTCATCAAGGACATCGAGCGGCGCATCTCAGAGATCAATAAATCCCTCCCGTCAGGAGTGCAAATCGTTCCCTTCTACAACCAGGCTGCGCTGGTGAAAAACACTTTTTCGACCGTGTCGACGAACCTCATCTTAGGGATCATCCTGGTCATCCTCGTCCTTTTTCTATTCATGGGGAATATCCCTTCGGCGCTCATCGCTGTTTTTTCCCTGCCCTTTTCTATCCTGTTTTCCTTTATTATGATGCAGAGGATCAACCTTACGGCCGACTTGATCTCGTTCGGAGGATTTGCCATCGCCATCGGCCTGATAGCCGACGCCTCCATCATCTTTGTCGAGAACACATACCGTCATCTCCAGATCCCGCACGAATCCAAAGTGAAGGCAATTGTCGCCGCCGGAGAGGAAGTAGGACGCCCCCTGTTTTTCGCCATCGCCATCATCATTCTCGTCTTCCTTCCCATTTTTACGCTCACCGGCACGGAAGGGATCATGTTCCGTCCCATGGGATTCACCATCTCTTTCGCCCTGGCTGGATCATTGATTTTCGCTATTTTTGCCATCCCCGCGTTTTCCTTTTATCTTTTAAGGAAAGGAAGGGCCGAACGGAGGGAACCATTTCTGATCAGGAATATTAAAAAAATCTACCTTCCCTTCTTCAAATCCTGTCAAAGGCACAGGAAAAGAGTTTTTCTGGTCACCTTTCTGGTCTTTATTTTCGGCCTCATGCTCTTGCCGTTTATGGGGAGAGAGTACATCCCCTACCTGGAAGAGGGAACTCTCCACCTCCGGGCCACCTTCGATCCCAACATCAGCCTTGAGGAAACGATCTCTATGACCACGTCCATCGAAAAAGCTCTCATCGACATCCCGGAAATCACGGGCATTCTCAGCCGGATCGGCCGCGGCGAAGTGGGAAGCCACGCACATCTCATCAACGATGCGGAAATCCTCATCCAGATTTTGCCCATCCAGAAATGGAAGCGGTTCAAGCACAAAGATGAACTCATCGATGAGATCGAGCACCGCTTGGAAGAGTTCCCGGGTATCAGCCTCAACATGACACAGCCTATCGCCCACAACCTGGACGAACTCATCACCGGAGTGAAGGCCCAGCTGGCTGTCAAACTTTACGGCGAGGATTTCGAGATCCTCAAGAGCAAGGCCATCCAGATAAAGGATCTGCTGGCTACAGTAGAAGGTGCGGAAGACGTCCAGGTAGAACAGTTCACCGGGCAAAACCATATCCAGATCGTCTTGGACAGAGAACGCATCGCCCGCTATGGAATCAACATCAATAACATCCAAGAGACCATAGAAGCTGCGGTCGGGGGCATCACCCTGGGACAGGTCTATGAAGAGCAGAAAAGATTCGACATCTTCCTCAGATTCGGACCTGAATTCCGTAAGAGTATCGAGAACATCGAAAACCTCCTGATCCCCCTGCCGGAAGGAGGACAGATTCCCCTCAAACATCTCTCCTCCTTGGAAGAGATCATCGGCGCCAGAACCATCAGCCGCGAAAACAACAAAAGATTTATCACCATCCAGTGCAACATTCGAGGGAGGGATATCGGCCGGTTCGTGGCCGAAGCCAAGAGGAAAATCGACGACAGCGTCCCGCTTCCTCCTGAGTACTCCACCTATTGGGGAGGCCAATTCGAACTCCAGCAGCGAGCCAACAAAAGACTGGGCCTGATCATGCCTATAACTCTAGTTCTCGTCGCGCTCCTGCTCTTCACCATTTTCTACTCCTTCCAGGAGGTCTTGGTCATCCTCCTCAACATCCCCCTGGCTTTAACCGGAGGCATCATAGCCCTCAAAATCTCGGGCCTCTACCTCAGCGTTCCTGCATCCATCGGTTTCATCGCCATTTTCGGTATCGCTCTTGAAGACGGGCTTGTCCTTCTTTCTTCCTTTCACCGCAAACTCAAAGACGGGGCTTCCATGCAAGAGGCAGTCCTGGACGGAGTGCAAACAAAACTCAGGCCGGTCCTGATGACAAGCTTCACTACAATTTTCGGTGTCCTGCCTCTTCTCCTCGCTCAAGGCCCCGGAGCGGAGATCCAGAGACCGCTGGCTACCGTTGTCGTCGGGGGGCTGACAACATCGACACTCGTGACTCTTCTTGTTCTTCCACTCATCTTCCAAAGTCTCAAAAAAGAAAAGATCGAGGCATGAAGCTTCTCTCTCCCAAAACCGCAGCTTTTCTTCTCCTTTTTGCCGCAGCCTGCAATCCGTCCTCAAGGGGCATTATCATCGCCTGCGTCGGAGACAGTCTGACCGATTCAACCTATCCCAGACACCTTTCAAAAACACTGGCCGACGAAGGAATTCGGTCGAAAATTCTCAATTATGGAAGGAGCGGTTTTACCTCCGGAGAATACCTGAGCTATCTTGAAGAAAACCAGGCCGTTCTGGCTGCCGAGCGCCCCGACTATGTCCTCGTCCAACTGGGAACAAACGATGTCAGGATGGATCATGACAGAACCTCCCAAGAACAGTTCTCGGCGAATATGCAAAACATTCTGAACATACTCTCCATGCTTCAAAATCCGGAAGGGAAAAAATCGCAGATTCTTCTGGCCACTATTCCCCCCATCCCCAGCGGAACTCCATTTCCTTTCTCCCCCGAATCCCAGAACCGAGTGCAGGACGAAATCAATCCTCTTATCATCCGGATCGGGAAAGAAAAAAAGATTCCCATCGTCGATAACTATTCTCTGTTTCTCGAAAATCCCCACTTCCTCCCTGAAGTCCACCCTTCAGAAGACGGCTATAAACACCTGGCCC
>CBFDBS010000066.1:0-10442 GCA_965603105.1 uncultured bacterium | reverse complement strand
CCTTAAAATTTTTGAAATTTCGATACATCCATCCCTTTATTGAAAAGGCCGAATTGGAGTGTTTTGAATCGTATAATAGTTTTTATGTTAAATCAACACATAAGTTCTGATTAATAACTTTCAAAGCCGGTGGCCGATATTCTTGCTACGAGGAAGGTTTATTCATTCGAAGCGCAGGGAATCTACAGGATTGGAAAGGGCGGCTTTGAGGGAATGGAAACTGACGGAGAGGAGGGCAATAACAAGGACCGCGATTGCCGAGAATAGGAACAGGCCGATGCCCAAATGAGCCCGGAAGGCAAAATTTTGAAGCCATCTGTGCATCATGAAATAAGCCAAAGGCCAGGCAATAAGATTAGCCAG
Source organism: uncultured bacterium (assembly GCA_965603105.1). GTDB lineage: Bacteria > Acidobacteriota > Aminicenantia > Aminicenantales > Aminicenantaceae > CBFDBS01. Next base: position 10,079 of record CBFDBS010000066.1, on the reverse strand, counting down.
TAAAACCAATTTTGTATATTCCTTATCGAGGAGAACAACGACTCCTGATATGGATGATCCGAGAACCTTTCGGATGCCGATTTCTTTGGTGCGCTGCTCGGCGGTGTAGGACGCCAATCCGAACAGACCGAGGGAGGCGATCAAGACGGCAAGGAGAGAAAAAAGAGTGAAGAGCTGGCCTGTCCTTTGCTCGACTCTATAGAGAGTATTCAGGTCATCGGCCAGAAAAGAGTATTCGAAGGGCAGTCCGCCTGAATTTTCCTTCCATTTGTTTTCTATGAAGGCCAAGGTTTCGCTGGTTTTTTCAGGACGGATTTTAATAGACACAAACTGCCCTGCGACTCCAGCGGGAAAGGGGCGGATGACCATGGGATAGATCTTATGATGGAGCGATATGAAATTGAAATCTTTAACGACGCCGATGACAGTGACAAATTCTCCTTCTTTGGCTCCTCCAAAATCTTTAACGAAGCGCACTCCGAGAGGTGCTTTGAGGCCCAGTTCTTTGACAGCCGCCTCATTGATGATGATGGTTGAATGGGTGTCTGTTGGGATTTCGGGCGAAAAATAGCGCCCGCTCGAGACTTCGAGATTCAGGAGTTCGGGCAGGTCATAGTCGGCATACATAGTGAACAGGGTAAAGGCCGTTGTCGGGTCCCTCTCCAATTGATGGTCATTGGGATTGTAGTGCCTTCCAGGCAGTGTGTTAGTGTTGGAGACACACAGAATGTTTGGATCGTTAAGGAGCTCCTCCTTAAAAGATTTCATCCTCATGCCTAACGGGGAGGTCCTGTGGATGACGACGATGTTTTCTTTTTCGAAGCCGAGTGAAGCATTATGGACATATTTCAACTGACGGAAGATGACCAATGCTCCCAAAATGATGATTAGAGAAACAGTGAATTGAAAAATCACCAGCCCTTTTCTAAACCATCCCCCTTTCAAGGTCATTCTCATCCGTCCTTTCATGGCCTCAACAGGCCGGAAGGAGGACAGAAGTAGGGCGGGATAAAGACCGGCCGCAACGCCGGCTGCCAGGGCCAACCCGATCAAGCCAAAAAGCATAAACGCATTCCGGAAAAGCTGAAGGCTCATCTGCTTTCCTGAGAAGGCATTGAATGAGGGTAAAACCGCTTCGACCATTCCGATGGAAACGAAGAGGGCGATAAAGCTGAGAAGAGTCGATTCCGAAAGAAACTGGCGGACGAGCTGAGGCCTGGAGGAGCCCATCACTTTCCTCACGCCGACTTCCGCGGCCCGGCTGACGGCTTTGGCCGATGACAGGTTCATGAAATTGATACAGGCGATAACGAGAATAAAAACGGCGATCAGAGTGAAGACGAAGATGGATGTTTTGTTCCCGCTTCGGGCCAGATTGTCTCCGACTCCGGGAAGAAGATAGATTTCCCGCAGAGGTTGAAGCCAGTAGCCGTAATAATTTTCTTTTCCGTCGTAATAGTCGTCAAAACTGATCCCCATTTCGCGCTGAACTTCAGGTCCGTAGTGTTTCTTGATAAATTCGGGAAACTTTGCTTCCAGCAGAGAGGGAGAAAACTCTTCCGGGAGAACGATATAGGTGAAGTAGCAGTGTCCGTCCCATTCCGGATCCCGGCTCAGCGGTTCCGAAATGAGGGAGGTGATCATTTCGAAGTTAAAGTGGGAGTTGTGAGGGCAGTTTTCGATGACTCCTGTGATTTTGTAATCTTTGTTCGAGATGGAAAGCGTTTGTCCCATCGGATTCTCATCCGGGAAGTATTTGCGGGCCGTATCTTGGGTGAGAACGATGGTCCCGGGTTGGGTGAGGGCGGTGTCTGGATTGCCTTGCATAAAGGGAATGGTGAAAACGTCGAAGATGCTGCCATCGGCTCCGACGACGTCTTTTTGGGTGAAATATTCCCCGCCGCGGCGGACAATGATATTTTTGTCCCAGAGATCCAAGCGGACGGCGTGGAGGACCTCGGGCAATTCGTTCAGCATGGCTTGGGCCATCGGGGGGGCAGTGAAGGCACCCCTTTGGTCGCTGGTCGGTCCGAATTGTGTGCCGACCCGGAAGATACGGTCGGCTTTCTCGTGGTGTTTGTCAAAACTCAGTTCGTCCTGAACCCAAAGGAGGATGAGGATCGTGCAGGCCATACCTATGGCCAGACCGAAAATATTGATGAAAGAATAGCCCTTTTGTCTCCTGATTTTGCGGATGGTGATTTTGAAATAGTTAGCCAGCAGTTCCGGCATGAATCGTTTTTTCTGCCAGGGAGGCTGTCCGGAAATCTTGCGGGTTTTGGTTTTGTAGTAGTCGGAGGCGATCCTGCTGGTTTCTCCAATCCCTGCTACAGCCTCAGTGAATGCCTGTGTCTCACTCTTGCCGCCGGCAATGAGGTGATCGATTTCGTCTCTCAAGTGAGATTCCAGCTCGGCGACATATCCATCTTCTAACGCTTCATTTTTCCATAGCGTTTTTTTCCACTGTTGAATTGCTCTTTCAAGTTCAAACATATCTCTCTCCTTAATCGGGGCCTATCCCTAATTAATTATTCATGTCTCAAGGAATCGGCGGGATTGGCCACTGCTGATTTGAGAGCCTGGTAGCTGATAGTGATGAGAGTGATTCCCAGCACCAGGAGGATGGTAAAGGCAAAGACTTCCCATCCCAGCGGTGTTCTGTAGGCAAATCCCTGAAGCCATTTACGCATGACAAAATAGGAGACCGGCCAGGCAATCACGTTGGCCAGGAGAACCCACTTGGTAAAATCTCTGGAGAACAAATAAATGACTCCCGACAGAGAGGCCCCTAGAACCTTCCGGATGCCTATCTCTTTGGTCCGCTGTTGGGCGGTGAAAGACGCCAATCCGAAAAGTCCCATACAGGCCACAAAAACAGCCAAGATAGTCCCATATCTGACGAGATTTCCGATCCGTTGTTCTGTTCCGTACAAGCGCTCGATGTTTTCTTCTAAAAATCGCAGTTCAAAGGGGTATTCAGGAACGAGTTCTTTGAGCTTCAAATCGATAAAGGCGAGAGTGGAGGGCATATCTTCCGAAGAAATTTTAAAGTGACAATGGGTACGCCAGTAGGGATGAATCATAACTATCAGCGGCTTTATTTCATTGTGTAGAGATTGAAAGTGAAAATCTTTGACAATCCCGATAATTTTGCCTTTTCCATCTGCGAAGGGGATCTGACAGGAAAAGGCTTTGCCCACAGGGGATTCCAGACCCATGAGTTCTATGGCTTTTTCATTGAGGATATAACTTTCCAGAACGTCTGTCGGGAATTCTCTTGAAAAAAAGCGGCCTTCGATCATCTTTATGCCAAAAGTGTTCTGAAAGTCGAAATCCACGGAGCGGATGGACATAAAGATGTTCTCATCGTCAGCCTTTCCTTCCCACCAAACGTGGCTTGCTCCATAGCCTGCAGGAAAGGAAAAATTCGTCTGTGTCATGGAAAGGACATGCGGATTCGAGAAGAGTTCCTGTTTAATGGTTTCATATTTGTCCCAGAACGATCCTCCCATTGTCAGTGTCAGGATGTGTGTTTTCTGAAAACCCAATTCCCTGTTCCTGATAAAATCAAGCTGTTTATGGATGAACGTGACACAGATAATAAGAACAATGGATATGACAAACTGGAAAATAACCAACACTCTTCTGAGAGGGGCACGCTTGGATGTCAATGTGTGTGTCCCTTTAATGGTTGAAACAGGACGGAAGCTTGAGAGAAGGAATGCCGGGTATGTTCCCGCAGCGAGTCCTGTTATCAAGGCGAAAAAAATCAACAACAAAATATCTGATAGAGAAAAAGACATGCTTAAGGATGTTCCGATGATTCGGTTGACAGAAGGATGCAGGAGTTGGACCAAGACCAATGCCAAACCGAGAGCCAGAAAAGAGAGCACGACGGCTTCCCCTAAGAATTGCTGAATCAATTGTCTTCGGCTCGAGCCGACGACCTTCCTCAAGCCCACTTCTTTGGCTCGGGTCATGGAGCGAGCCGTGGAAAGATTCATGAAATTGAAACAGGCGATAAGCAGGATCAAAATGCCGATTATGGAAAAAATGTAGACATAGGTGATGGGGCCGCCACCGAAATAGTTTTGAAGGTGGATACTGGTGAGAGGTTCCAGATGAATCTCGGCTGTGTAATCTGGAATGTATTTTTTCAAAACACCTGATATTTTGCTGTCCAGATCTTTATAATCGGTATTCTCTTCCAGCTGGACATAGGCATGGTAGGCGATGGCGCCCCAGGTATCGATAGTCATCCCTGAAGCTGTCACGAAATCGAAGGGAATGAGCGCCTCGAACTGAAGATGGGAGTTTGAGGGGACGTTTTCGATGACTCCTGTGACGTGAAACTCCAGCCATCGGCTCCACCATTCATAACGCATGACTTTTCCGATGGGATCTTCGTCGCCGAAATATTTTCTGGCTGTATCTTCAGTCAGGATGATAAAAGCCGGGTCTTCAAAAGATGTCCGGGTTTCACCTCTTACAAACGGGAACGAAAAGATATTCAGGAAAGAGGGATCGACGCCTAAAGCCGTGACATGAAAAATTTTTTCTTCATGCTGCAGCGGCCGTGCGGGGGGAGGAAAGAACCGAGCCGTTTCGATAATCTCCGGGAAATCAGCCTTCAAGGTTGGACCCAAAGGTCCGGGCCCTTCAGGGCCGTATTCGTTACTTTCTGGCCATACGCGGAGGACTCTATATATCCGATCAACATTTTCATGGAATCTGTCGTAGCTCAATTCATGTTGGACCCAGAAGAAAATGAGAATGCAGCAGGTCAGGCCTAACGCTAATCCGGCGATATTGATAAAAGCATATCCTTTTTGTCTTCTGATTCTTCTGAAGGCAATTTTAAAGTAGTTCCAGAGAAGGTCAGGCATAAATAACGGAGATTGCCACGGCGGTCGTCCCGTCCTTTTGCGAGTGTTGATTTTGTGGTACTCTCCGCCTATCGGTTGGATCTGCCCGATCTGTTCGACGGCTCTTTTAAAGGCGGATTCCATACTCCAACCCTGTGAACTAAGACTGTCTATTTCGTCCCTGAGATGGGATTCCATTTCAGTGATCGCCCCGTCTTCCAGGGCTTCATTTTTCAATAGCGTTTTTTTCCACTGTTGAATCGCTTTCTCAAGATCATACATCTCTCTCTCCTTTATTGGAGACAATAATTGGGGCCTGTCCCCAATTAATTTTATAAGGCGGGGAGGGGGTCCCACAGTTTGGAAAGTGCTTCATGAACACGCATCCACTGTTTTTTCTCTTTGGCAAGTTCTTTCTTTCCCGAATCGGTGATCGTGTAGTACTTCCGGAGCCGGCCTTCATCCGACATTTTCCACTCGGAACGTATGTATCCATCCTTTTCAAGGCGATGGAGCACGGGGTAAAGCATCCCGTCCGACCACTCCAGTGTACCTCCGGAAATACTCTTCACGCTCTGGATAATTTGATAACCGTAGTTTTTACCGCCCAACAGGATGGACAAAATCATCGGTTTTGTCGAAGCGGCAATCAAGGCTTTTGAGACCATTTTATACCTCGTTGTCTTAGATACCTAACGCCATTATGTATGCAAAATTTATGCCATTTCTTGCTGTCACAGCCTTCAGGGGGAGACATCAATTCCGGGCGGAAATGATTGTCCACTTTGAGACATTCTCTGTTCGAATGCGGACAGATTGTGACTATAATCACGTTGACCGGAAGACAAATTTCCTGTAAACAAGGAGACAATGATGGCCGATCCAGCGAACAGCAAATTCTTCCTTCAAATGAGGGAGAGAATTGAATCGGAAAAACCGGGTCTAGCGGCCCAGATCAAAATGGTTCCCAATCCCCGCCCCGGAAACCAAGTCTACACTGAAGTCGAGGACTCCTGCCTCAAAGCCGGTGTCCTGATTCTTATTTATCCTTTTCAGAATCGACTCCATCTTGTCCTCACCCGCAGAACAGAAAAACTTGAACGTCATCAGGCACAGATATCCTTTCCCGGCGGCCGTCAGGAACCGGGGGAAACCCGGGAACAAACGGCACTGAGAGAGACCTGTGAAGAACTCGGAATCTATTCGGAAACTGTGCATATGATCGGCCACTTAACGCCTCTCTATATTCCTCCTACCAATTACTGCATCTATCCTTTTGTAGCCCAAGCGGATGTCAAACCTCTTTTCACGCCTTCCCCTTTCGAGGTTGCCGAAATCCTTGAAATCCCCTTGGCTCATCTGCTCGATCCCCAGACAGTGAGGAAGGAAATGTGGACCCTTCGTGGTGTGAACGTCGAGGTCCCTTTTTATTATTTTGAAGGCCATAAAATCTGGGGGGCTACGGCCATGGTGCTGGCTGAATTTCTTGAGATGATCCAGACGATGGAGGAACTGTTTTGAAGACGTTCAACCGCAGAACCTTTCTCAAAGAGATGGGCATGGGACTGACCGCGATGGCTCTTTCAAGCTGCGGAGACGAGATGGCCAGGAGAAGCGCTGCACCGTCATTAGAGCAGCCTCATGTCCTGTTTATTTCTGTTGATGATCTCAACGACTGGATCGAGCCGCTGGGAGGGCATCCGCAAGCCATTACTCCAAACCTTAAACGTTTCGCTTCTCAATCGGTAAATTTCACACATAATTTCTGCGCTTCTCCTTCCTGCAATCCCTCACGAACGGCTCTGCTGACCGGTATTCACTGCTATAACTCAGGCATGTACTCCAACTATCAATACTGGAGAGAAGTTTTGCCCGATGCCGTCACTCTGCCGAAGTATTTTTCCGACAACGGCTACTGGGCGGCGGGCGCCGGAAAAATCTTTCACAACAACATGCCCGATCCCCAGTCATGGGATGACTATTTTCCCTCCAAAGAAAGACATATGCCCAGGTATTTTTATCCTAAACGCGGCCAAACTGTGAACATGCCCGCCTTCCCCGACATGTACGGAGATTTCGACTGGTCTCCCATCGAAATCCCGGATGAAGAAACTGGGGATTTCAAATCGGTCGATTGGGTGATTCGACAGCTGCAAAAAGAGCATTCAAAATCTTTTTTCCTAGCCTGCGGTATCTACCGGCCTCATGTGCCCTGGTATGTTCCCCAGAAGTATTTCGATCTGTTTCCCGTGGATTCGGTCCGGCTTCCCAAAGTCCTGGAGAACGACCTGGACGATGTCGGAGAGAGAGCGCGTGAACTGGCTTACCGTGCCGGCCGTTATCACAAACATGTTGTCGAGGCGGGAGAGTGGACAAATGCCGTTCAGGGATATCTGGCTTCCATAGCCTACGCCGACGCCATGTTCGGCAGACTCTTGGACGCTCTCGAATCGAGCCCTTATGCCGAAAACACGATTGTTGTCCTTTGGTCCGACCACGGCTGGCAGTTGGGAGAAAAGGAGCACTGGAGAAAATTTGCTCTCTGGGAAAACGTCCTCCAATCCGTGCTCATGATAAAAGCGCCCCAAGGCTGTCCCGGCCTTCCGCAAGGTTCAGCGGATGGAAAACGATGTGCCAGGATTACGTCATTGATGGATATATTTCCTACCCTTATCGATCTGTGCGGTCTTCCCTCTAAAGAGGATTTGGATGGACGCAGTTTGGTCCCGCTGTTGAAAAATCCCAATTTCCGGTGGGATCATCCGGCCATTACGACCTATGACTATTCTGAATTTTCCATCCGAACCGAAAGATGGAGATACACTCGGTACATCGATGACAGCGAGGAACTCTACGACCACAGGAAGGACCCTGAAGAGTGGAAGAACCTTGCCCTCAATCCCGATTATCAAGAGATAATCAGGAGTCTTTCCCGCCATATTCCCCGGAATCCGGCTCCGGTCGTAGAGACTTCTTATCAGCTCGCGCCTCACCATATTCCTCCCCTGAAGAGCAAAGAGGAATACTTGGCCAAGAAAAAGGCCGAAAAAAAAGACAAATGAGAGGGAAGATGAAAAGAAAGCTGTCCATTTGGATAATAACAGTACTGATATTAGCGAGTCCTCTCCTCAAAGCACAAATTTATGAACCGACATGGGAATCGCTGGACAGGAGACCTGTTCCGGAGTGGTTCCAAGATGCCAAATTCGGGATTTTTATCCACTGGGGTGTCTATTCCGTCCCCTCCTGGAGAAAGGTGACCGAAGGCCTCTACGCCTCCTATGCAGAGTGGTATTATGCCCGGGTCATGTTCGACAAGGAAAACGGCGGTTTGAATTTTCATCTCAAAAACTACGGCCCGGATTTTGAATACAGGGATTTTGCGCATCTATTTCGGGCCGAGTTGTTTGATCCTGTTGAATGGGCCGAACTGTTTGCCAGATCGGGAGCCAAATATGTGGTTTTAACATCGAAGCATCACGATGGCTTCTGTCTCTGGCCTACCAAGAGCACCTATAAAAAGGATTGGAACAGCATGGATACCGGCCCTCGACGCGATCTTGTCGGTGAACTAACAGATGCCGTTAGGTCGAAAGGCTTAAGGATGGGCCTCTACTACTCCATTATCGAATGGGAATCCAATCGGACCCAGCGCACCGAATCGGGCTATTTTATCCCCAAAAGTCTGGTGGACAAGTATGGTATTCCTGAGGATGTATACACCGACAAGCACATGATCCCTCAACTCAAAGAACTCGTCACGGCCTATCAGCCGGCTGTCCTCTTCGGGGATGCAGGGGAGTGGGATCGCACGGCTGAAGAATGGAAGACTCTGGATTTTTTGGCCTGGCTCTACAATCATGCGCCCAACAAGGAGGAAGTCGTCGTTAACGACCGTTTCGGGAAGGACATGCCCGGCAAACACGGCGATTATTTTTCGAGCGAATACCAGGATACGGGAGCCATCGGTACTTTCCATCCCTGGGAGGAAAGCCGGGGCATCGGTGGTTCCTACGGCTTCAACCGGGATGAAAATATCGATGATTACAATACTTCGGAGGAGCTGGTTCATGAACTTATCGACATCGTCAGCCGCGGTGGAAATCTCCTCCTCAATGTCGGGCCCACAGCTGACGGCCGCATCCCCGTCATCATGCAGCAGCGCCTCATAGATATAGGAGAGTGGCTCAAAATCAATGATGAGGCTGTTTTCGGCTCACGGCCCTGGGATGGCTCTGTTCAGAATCGCCTTAAGAATGATTCTCTCTATTTCACGCAGAAGGAGCGGGCGCTCTATGTCTTTTGCACCGAATGGCCGGAGACAGCCATCGCCCTCACAGGCATTCAACCCGATGGAAAGACTCAAATTGCCCTGCTTGGATTTGACGGCCAAGTGTTGTGGAAAAAGGAGGATGGCTTGCTGATCATCCACCCGCCGGCTGTATCTCCTGCAACTTTTCCCTGTCTCTATGCCTGGGTGTTCAAGGTGTACCCCCTAAACACCTATCAGAAATAAAACGTAGATATCTTTAGGGAGATGTTGAAAAAAATCGTTGTTCCGCTGACTGTCCTTGTCCTGTTGGGTACAAGCCTAACATGCAAGAAATCCGAAAACAATGAAAGTCAGGCAGCATTGGGTAAAATCAAAGAGTCCCAGGAAGTCTCCTTGGACTTTGATGTCTACAATCACACTCAGGGCTATCTTAAAAGTTTGAGCCACAGAGCCGTTCCAGGTAACATTTTCAGATTGTTAATCAGTGATCTGGGTGTCAGTGGAGTTGATGAAAGAAGGATCATAGTCCGAGAGGATCTCATAGGAGAGCGAGTGGCCTACAGCCGAACGGGGGAATGCGAGTTTTCTGTGCCCGAAAGAGACATGGCCTATTCTGTTTATCTCATGAATACATCAAACAATGCCGAATATAGAGCGGTCGATGTCAGAGTTGGCATCTATGAAGGGAATCTTCAATTCCCCAGGGAGATGAAATGGTCGACTGAAGACCGCAATGGATTTCAAGGGCCGGAGGAATCCATCGCCGAAGCAATCCGGCAGCTCGATGCCGCTCTTGACTATCCCTGGGCCAGGTACGGCCGGTTTGTCAAGATAGACACAAAAAATGGTGCGCATTTTACCGTCGGATATGGAGAGTGCAGGGATCAGTACGGCTGGCACACCCTCAGGTGGACCGGAGTCAATCCGATACACTGTTATAA
>CBFDBS010000065.1:0-10501 GCA_965603105.1 uncultured bacterium | reverse complement strand
AGTTGACGGAGATAGAGGGTTATTGTACTATAATACTAATTCTACAGGATTAGTATTATATAATATTATGGAATCATATTGAAGCGAGGTTGGTCATGAAAAAAACAGTCCTAATCCTAGGAGTTCTTTTCTGTCTTCTGGGAACAACTGCATGGGGCCAAATCGATTCTCAATGGAGAGGACCCGATCGGGATGGTTTCTATCCGGGCGAAAGCCTTTTGAATAACTGGCCGGACGAGGGACCGAATCTCTTATGGCTTTTTGAGGGACTGGGGGCCGGGTACTCTTCACCGGCTGTGACTTCAGACTGGGTTTATGTAACGGGGATGATCCGTGGAGAAGGATTCATTTTCGCATTTGACTCTGAGGGTCAGATGAAATGGAAGACTTCATACGGGCCCGAATGGGATGGAAGCAGTCCCGGGGCCAGAACCACACCGACCGTTATCGGAAACCGGATTTATGTGATGAGCGCCGAAGGGCGGGCTGTCTGTTTGGACTCGGATGGAAAAGTCATATGGTCCGTGAATCTCATGCAAAAGTTCGGGGCCAGGAATCTGCAGTGGGGAATGACTGAGTCTCCTTTGGTAGACGGGGACCGTGTTTTTTTCACTCCGGGTGGACGGGATGTGACCATGGTCGCCCTGGACAGACAGACCGGAAAAACGGTCTGGAAAATCAAGGGAGATGGAGAGACTTCCGGATACTGCTCCCCCCGTCTGGTGGATCATGGTGAGAGACGCCTGCTGTTGACCATGACGGCCAACTCAGTCATCGGCGTCGATGCGGATACGGGTGAGATTCTATGGAAACACGCCCATGTCACCGACTATGTTGTCAATGCCAATACACCGCTTTATCATGAGGGTTATGTGTTCACGGTGAGCGGATACGGCACGGGAAGTCAGATGTTCAGACTCTCGGATGACGGGAAAAGCATTCAACGCATCTGGTCGCAGGATATGATCGACAGCCAGATGGGTGCGGTCGTTTTGGTCGACGGGTATATTTACGGCTCCGGGCATCAAAACAGAGGCTGGCACTGTCTGGATTGGAAAACGGGAGAGGTCCGGTACACGGCCAGAAAAATCGGGAACAAGGGGGCGATCATCTCTGCCGATGGGAAAATGATCTGCTACAGCGAAAGGGGAGACGTGGCCCTGGTCAGGCCCAATCCTGAAGAGTTTGAAATCGTGAGTTCATTTCAGGTTAGAAAAGGCAGCGGCGAGCATTGGGCCCATCCTGTCGTCAAAGACGGCCGCCTTTACATCCGACACGGGGACGCTCTTCTGGTTTACGATATCTCGCGATAAATGAATGAAAAAGCCCTGAACCTGGCCACCCTTCTCGGATCAGTCTTAATCGGATTGATTTTTTTAACTTGGTGGTTCGCACACAATCCGGTCAAGGATTTTACGGAAAGTGTTCCCGGCCGGGACAACCGCCCGGAAGGATTTGTCAGCCGTGGCGAGGAGGTCGAACTGGGTGCTCTTTTCACCAGTTTTGAAGGAGTTCCTTCAGAACTTCAAGGAAGCTGGCCCAGATTCAGGGGATCGGCTTTTGACAACATCAGCAGAGAAAACGTTCGGCTGGCCGACCGTTGGGGGGATTCGGGTCCGGAAATCCTGTGGTCGGTCGAACTGGGGGAAGGGCATGCAGGACCTGTCGTTTCTAAGGGAAGGGTTTATCTTCTCGATTATGATGAACAGGAACGGGCGGATATTTTACGCTGCTTTTCCCTTAATGATGGACGGGAGATCTGGCGCAGGGGATATGAAATATTTGTCAAGAGAAACCATGGGATGTCGCGGACCGTTCCCGCAGTGTCGGACAGGTATGTGGTGACAATAGGGCCGATGTGCCATGTCATGTGTGTGGATGCCGAATCCGGGGATTTCCTTTGGGGGATCGATCTTGTCCGGGACTACGGCGCTGAAGTTCCTCTCTGGTACACCGGCCAGTGCCCGTTGATCGACGGTTCTTTGGTGGTGCTGGCAGTAGGAGGAGACGCCCTGCTCATTGCCGTCGATTGTGAAACCGGGGATGTTGTCTGGGAAACTCCCAACCCGAGCGCTTTGAAAATGTCCCATTCCTCGGTGATGCCGTTCACAATCCTCGGGAAAAAAATGTACGTTTACAGCGCCCTTGGAGGAATCGTGGGCGTGTCGGCCGAGGAAGAGGATGGCGGACAGCTGCTCTTCGATTCCAGGCTGTGGAATCATAACGTTGTCGCACCCTCGCCTGTTCATCTGGGCAATGGAAGGCTGTTCTTGACGGCCGGGTATGGGGCTGGGAGTCTGATGATTCAGATCCGCCAAAATAGCGGGATCTTTTCGGTCGAATCTCTTCAGGAAGTGACGCCGGAGGAAGGACTGGCCTCCGAGCAGCAGACGCCCATTTATTACAAAGGGCATCTTTTCGCCATTCTTCCCAAGGACTCCGGACCTCTGAGGAATGAGTTTGTCTGCTGCCATCCGGATGATATCGGCCGCTTTGTCTGGACCAGCGGCCAGACGGACCGCTTCGGTCTGGGCCCTTTCATTGTCGCTGACGATAAATTTTTCATTTTGAGCGATGACGGAGTCTTGACCGTCCTGGAGGCGAGTTCAGAGGACTATACCGTTCTCGCCCAGGCCAAAGTTCTTGATGGCGTTGATGCCTGGGGGCCGCTGGCCATTGTGAACGGCAGGCTTCTGGCCCGTGACTCGCGCCGCCTGGTCTGTGTCGACCTGAGAGCCGGATTTTAAGAGGCCAATGAAATGAGTGAAAAAAAATCCAAGAGGGAACAAGTGGTGACCGCCGCCGTGATCGTCTTGGCGGTGGCTGGGATTTTTTATTTTGGATTCCGGGCCATTCGGGAGAACTCCAGGCGAACGAGTGTCAATCCCTTCGAATACGACATCGAGGATTTCAAAAAGAGCGATCCCGCTTTGGTTCACTTTTCGGAAGTCGGACGTATCCCCATCCCACTGGAGTCCCTCTATGGATTGGCCGTCGGGACCGATGACGAGATCTATGTATCAGGAGACCGATCCATACTCGTTTTCAATAGTAGCGGAACACGCCGGACATCTCTCGAATCCGGAGACCCTGTCGGATGCATGGCCGCCGATGGAAACGGCGACCTTTTCTTGGGGAAAATCGATCACGTCGAGGTTTATGACAGTGCTGGCACCGAGAAGTCCAAATGGGAGTCATTGGGAGAGGAGGCCATCATCACTTCGATCGCCGTTTCCGAAAATTACGTCTTTGTCGCCGATGCCGGACATCAAACCGTCTGGAAATTCGATAGAAATGGAACGCGATTGTTGAGGATCGGCGATAAGGACGAAAAGAGGGACATTCCGGGATTCATCATTCCCAGCCCTTTCTTCGATGTGGCCGTCGATCCGGATGGATTCCTCTGGGTGGCCAATACCGGCCGCCACTCACTGGAGAACTACACTTTGGAAGGAGATTTCCGCACCTCCTGGGGCGAATTTTCGATGGACATCGAAGGATTCTGCGGCTGCTGCAATCCGACGCATTTCGCCTTTTTAGAGGATGGTTCCTTTGTCACCAGCGAGAAGGGCATCGCCCGGATCAAGGTCTACAACCGGCTGGGGAATCTGGTTTCGGTCGTGGCCGGGCCCGATTCATTCGCCGACGGGACCGTTGGACTCAATCTGGCTGTCGATTCGGCCCAGAGAATTCTTGTTTTGGATCCGCACCAAAAAATGGTAAGAATATATGAAAAAATATCAGATCAATAATCCAGGGAAAATCACCAACCAAGATTGCCTGAACGGCAACGATGCGGCCTGTGGAAGTGCAGCGACGTTCATCTCCCATATCGGGCACGAAGATCTTTTGAAGAGCTCGGGTCAGAGGAATTGGTTATGAAAGAGGACATGAATAAATTCAAAGGCAGACGGGATTTTCTCAAGGACGGAATGAGGGCAGTTCTGCTGGCCGGCCTCGCCTTTGCGGGCCTTTCACTTGGAATGAGAAGTCAGACCGATTCGGAAAACGGATCGCCCTGTCAAATCGATCTGCCCTGCCGGAGCTGCGCGAAATTCCTCCGCTGCCGACAGCCCGAAGCGCTGTCGGCGAAGGACGAGAAAACAGTGCCTCGATATTCGACAGGGATGAAGGAAATAGGAGGCAGGAGTGACAGATAAGAAATCGAGCCAGCGGCTGAAGAGAAGGGATTTTTTGCGTAAAGGCCTGCATACGGCCGCCGGTCTGACTGTCGGAGGCCTGGCGGGACTCCTTTTCAGCAAATCCTCTACGGAGGAGATGGTCTGGCAGTTGGACCCCAACCTGTGCATCCAATGCGAAAAATGTGCGGTTAACTGCGTTCTGCCCCATTCGTCCGTGAAATGTGTCCACTCCTATTCGATGTGCGGGTACTGCGACCTGTGCAGTGGGTATCTGAAGCCGGGGGCAAAGGACCGGGACACCGGGGCGGAAAGCCAGCTCTGTCCTTCGGGCGCGATCACACGGACATTTGTCGAAGTGCCCTATTTCGAGTACACCATCGATGAGGAGCTGTGTATCGGCTGCGGCAAGTGTGTCAAAGGTTGCAATTCATTCGGCAACGGGTCTCTGTATCTGCAGAATCGCCAAAATCTCTGTCTGAACTGCAACCAGTGCTCGATAGCCAGAAGATGTCCTGCTCAAGCCTGGAAGCGGGTGCCCGCCAGCCGGCCTTACATTCTGAGAGGGGATGAAAGCCAGAAGTTTTAAAAAGCTGAGGAACCTGAAAAAAATGAACTCAAAAAGAGCCTGCAGAGGAATGATGGTCTTGATAGCCATGCTGCTTCTGTTCGCTCAAATCGGACTCTCACAGATTCAGGAGCGATTTCCCAAGCCCGATTTTGAAACCGACTATATCCGGCCCGATTTGCTCACTCCTACACCGCGGGCGGCGGTCCTTGAGTACTTCGACCTGTTCGTCCTTTTTGCGGCCCTTTCTCTGGCCACCTATTTCGCCCACAAACAGCGTTCGCGCCGGAATCTATTCCTGCTCATGATCTTTGCCCTCCTCTATTTCGGCTTCATCCGTAGAGGATGCGTCTGTTCCGTCGGCGCCCTGCAGAATGTCAGCCTTGCCCTCTTCAATCCCGCCTATGCCATTCCCATCAGCGTGATCGTCTTTTTCGTCCTCCCCCTGGTTTTCACTCTCTTTTTCGGCCGCACCTTTTGTGCCGCAGTCTGTCCTCTGGGGGCGATTCAGGACGCCGTTGTGCTCAAGCCGGTCAAAGTTCCGGGATGGCTGGCCGATATTTTGGGAGTGCTTCCTTACGTTTATTTGGGGCTGGCGGTCCTTTTGGCGGCGACAGGAGCCGGTTTTATCATCTGTCAGTACGATCCGTTTGTCGGATTCTTCCGTTTCGGAGCAGATTTCAATATGGTCATTTTCGGCCTGTCCATACTGCTGCTGGGAACGGTTGTGGCCCGGCCCTACTGCCGGTTTTTGTGCCCCTACGGTGTGCTGTTGAACTGGATGTCGCGCCTGGCCAGGCGGCATGTCAAAATCACGCCGAACGAGTGCAACAACTGCCGGTTGTGCGAGGAGTCGTGTCCCTTCGGGGCGATCAAGAAAGCGGACGAAGAGGCGCGTCAAACAAACAGAGAATCCGATGTCAAATGGGCGGCCTCGCTGTTGGTCTTGCTTCCTGTCGTTCTATTTGTTACCGGCTGGATCGGATCCCGAATGGATATCCCTCTCTCCCGGATGCATCCGACGGTGTCTCTGGCCGAGGAGATTCTCCTGGAAAACTCCGGCCGGCGGACGGAAATGACCGATCCGGCCAAGGCTTTCCGGGCCTCGGGGAAGACGACGGAAGAATTGTTCGCCGAAGCCGCTTCCATCCGGCGCACATTCAGAAGGGGAGGTTGGCTGCTGGGTGGATTTATCGGTCTGGCCATGTGGATGAAACTCTTTGGCCTTCTGTTGCAGAAAAGACGGCCCGAGTATGAAATCGATAAAGGGGCCTGTCTCAGCTGCGGGCGCTGCTTTTCCTACTGTCCCTATGAACAGGTCCGGCTGGGATTGATGACGCCGGAGGAATTGAAAATATTGGATAAAAGAGATGTTCGTATCAAACAGTTCAGAGCTTAAAACAATGGAAGAACACATCAATAATACGGAAAAAGATGGTCAAAAAAGTCTGGGATACAGTCTTGCCAAAAGAATAGCCCTGGTAGCCGCCGTCCTGGCAGGGGTGCTCAGCGTTTTGATGATCGCCAATTTCATTCAGATCAAGTCCGTTGACCCGCTCAACAGCCAGGCGATCTCCGTTTTAATGAGCCAGCTCCAGGATAACCCTCAAGACACGGCCTTGAAAGAACAGATCCGGGCATTGGATCTCCTGGCCAGAAAAGCTTATTTCACCTACCAGTGGCAGATCAGAACCGGAAGCTATCTCCTCTTCGCCTTCGTGCTTGTTCTTGTGCTGGCCCTGAAATACGTAAGTTCGGCCGAACCGAATCTTCCCGATTTGAGCAAGAGTCCGGAGAAAGATGACACTTGGGAGCAGAGAGTGCTCTCCCGGAGATACGTCATCTACGGCGGTTTGGGATTGTTTCTTCTGGCGATAGTGCTCGGTTTTGTCTCTCAAAGCGAGCTGAAAAATATCGGTATGGCTAGAGCCGATAAAGCAGCCGGTAACTTTCCCGGTATCGAAGAGATCAGAGACAATTGGCCCGGATTCCGCGGCCCCGAAGGCATCGGTGTGGCTTACCACACAGATGTTCCTGTGGAATGGGATGGTCCTTCAGGGAAGAACATCGTTTGGAAAATCCCGGTTCCGCTTCCCGGTTACAATTCTCCGATTTTATGGGGAAACAGGATCTTCTTTTCAGGAGCCGACCGGCAGACCCAGGTCGTCTATTGCGTCGATGCTGAATCCGGAGAGTTTGTCTGGCAGACGGAATTGAACGACGTTCCCGGATCCCCCGAGCAGAGACCACGGGTCTCCGAGGACACGGGCTATGCCGCTCCGACTTTGACAACCGACGGACAGCGGGTGTTCGCACTGTTTGCGACCGGAGATGTCGCTTGTCTCGATTTCGACGGCAAGCGCCTCTGGGCGAAAAACCTGGGCATGCCGGAGAATCACTACGGCCATTCCTCATCACTCATCTCCCACCGGGATTTGCTTCTGATCCAATACGACCAGCTCTCGGGAGGGCGTCTGCTGGCCCTGAAAACATCCTCCGGCGATCTGGCTTACGACCAACCGCGGGAGGCGGAAGTCTCCTGGGCGTCGCCAATCCTGGTCAACACGGGGGACAGGATGGAACTCATCCTCAACTCCAATCCCTTTGTCATGTCCCATGATCCTCAGACCGGAAGGGAATTGTGGAGGGTTAAGTGCATGATGGGTGAAATCGCTCCGTCGCTGGCCTATGCGGACGGAATGGTCTATGCGGTCAACGACTATGCCCGGCTGGTGGGAATTAAACTCGCAGAAACACCCGGGATCGCCTGGGAATACATCGATGACCTGTCCGAGGTTTCCAGTCCCCTGGCCACAAAGGACTACCTGTTTATGGCCGCCAGCTACGGAGCTTTAAGCTGTTTTGAAAACAAAACCGGAGACAGGTTATGGATCGAAGATTTCCGGGATGGATTCTACTCTTCCCCAATTCTGGTCGGTGACAATGTCTATCTTATGGATTTTAAAGGAGCGATAATTATTTTTAAGGCCGATAAGGAATACCAGCTCATTAGCAGCAATGAACTGGGAGAAGGGGCGGTGACCATACCCGCCTTCATGCATAACCGGATCTACATCCGCGGTGATGAGCACCTGTTCTGTATTGGAGAATGACACAGCCATGAACCTTGAGACGGCGGACATCCATTCATTCGTCGAAAGGATTGTCGAAGAAATCGGCTCCGCGGCCGGTGATGTCATCCCCATTCTGCATGCCATCCAAAACGAATACAATTATCTCCCCGATGCCGCCCTGCGGAGGGTTTGCCAGATCTCGGATATAACACCGGCAGCCATCACCGGGGTTTCCACCTTTTTCTCACAGTTCCGACACACTCCGATCGGCCAGCACCTCATCCGGGTCTGTACCGGAACGGCCTGCCATGTCAAGGGATCTGAGCTTGTGTTCGAAGCCTTTTGCCGCGAACTGTTGATCGCGGGGGACCGGGATACGGATCCTGAAGGGCGCTTCACTGTACAAAAGATCGCCTGCCTCGGCTGCTGCACTATCGCTCCGGTCGTTCAGATCGACGACATCACCTACGGGCATGTGAAAACCGACGGCGTGGCCCACATCCTCCAGGATTTTCTCCAGCACCAGACGGGGAAAATCTCTTCGGTCCCCGACCGCGAGGTTTTTGCAGGGGAATCAGGGGAGATCAAAATCGGGCTGGGTTCCTGCTGCGTGGCCAGCGGCAGCAGCCGGGTTCAGCAGGCCCTGGAAAAGTCTTTGATCGAGACCGGGGTCCGGACTCAAGTCAAAAGGGTCGGATGTGTGGGCATGTGCCACCGCACGCCTCTGTTGGAAGTGAGCGCCCCCCACCAAGAGCCAGTCCTCTATGACCGCGTGAAACCCGAGGAGGTGAGGAGCATCATCCTCAGGCATTACAAGTCTCAATCCCGGGGCCAGCGGATAAAAAACAGGGCCTTCAGTTTTATCGAAAACATCCTCGCCGACGGTTCCTCAAACGGTTTCACCCGCCATCCTCTTCACATGCGGGATCCACAAATCCAGTCTTTCCTGGGCAGACAAAAACACATTGCCACCGAACATTCGGGGCAGATCGATCCCCTCGATCTCGAGGAATATCGCTCCAGCGGAGGTTTCGAGGCCCTGGAACGCTGTCTAACCGATGCCTCTCAGCAAGATATTATCGATTTGATCCAATCCAGCGGTTTAAGGGGCAGAGGCGGGGCCGGATTCCCGACCGGGCTGAAGTGGCGAATGGTCAGCCAGTCGAGCGATGTCACCAAATATATCATCTGCAACGGCGATGAAGGCGATCCGGGGGCCTTCATGGACCGGATGATACTGGAATCCTATCCTTTCCGGGTCATCGAAGGAATGACCATCGCCGCTTATGCCGCCGGCGCCTGTGAGGGGCACTTTTAC
Organism: uncultured bacterium; assembly: GCA_965603105.1. GTDB lineage: Bacteria > Acidobacteriota > Aminicenantia > Aminicenantales > Aminicenantaceae > CBFDBS01. The sequence goes on along the minus strand of CBFDBS010000065.1, from coordinate 1,402 downwards.
ATCCGGGCCGAGTATCCGCTGGCTGTCAAGCGGATCAAAGATGCGCTTGACCAGTGCCGGGAAGCCGGGCTTTTGGGGCAGGACATACTGGGAAAGAAATTTTCCTTGAACCTTCATATTCTGGAAGGGGCCGGGGCCTTCGTCTGCGGGGAAGAGACAGCTCTGATTGCGTCTATAGAAGGGCGGAGAGGCAATCCCAGCTACAGACCTCCCTATCCCGCCCAAAAAGGTCTGTGGGGGCATTCGACTTTGGTCAATAACTGCGAAACGTTGGCTACCGTCCCCTGGATCATCCGGCACGGGCCGGAGGCGCTGGCGGAGCTGGGAACGGCCAAAAGCAAGGGAACGAAAGTCTTTTCCCTGGCCGGAAAAATTGCCCGCGGCGGGTTGATAGAAGTTCCGATGGGCATCACGATCCGTGAGATTGTCGAGGACATCGGAGGAGGGATTGAAAATGGAAAGCAATTCAAAGCCGTCCAGATAGGGGGGCCATCCGGAGGCTGCATTCCGGCCGAACTGGCCCACACCCGGGTTGATTATGAAGATCTGACAAAAGCCGGAGCGATGATGGGCTCGGGTGGCCTGCTGGTCATGGATGACTCCGACTGCATGGTGGATATCGCCTGCTATTTTCTGTCTTTCACCCAGAATCAGTCCTGTGGAAAGTGTACCTATTGCCGGCTGGGAACACGGCACATGCTGGGCATTCTCGAAGACCTGTGTGCCGGCAAAGGGACTAGGGACGATTTAACTCGACTGGAGGAGATCGCCCATAAAACGAAACAGGGGAGCCTCTGCGGACTGGGAAAAACGGCTCCCAATCCCGTCCTGACGACCTTGAAGTATTTCCGGGACGAGTACGAAGCCCATCTGAATGGGAATTGTCCGGCCAAGCGCTGCAAAGAGCTCATCACCTACTGGATCGATGATTCATGCATCGGCTGTACGGTGTGCGGCCAAAAGTGTCCGGTGGGAGCCATCCAGATCACTCCCTACAGAAGGCATATCATCTCCCAGGAAAAATGCACAAAATGCGGCACCTGCAGACAGGTCTGTCCTACGGACTCGGTGAAACTGAAATGAAGACCGTCAAAGCTGTTATCAATAACCGGGACATCGAAGTCCAAACGGGAACCACCGTCCTGCAGGCGGCCCAGGCGCTGAACATCCGCATTCCTACTCTGTGCCATTTGAACGGGTATGAACAGTTTACGTCGTGTATGGTTTGCGTCGTTCTCGATGCCGGCTCCGATAGGCTGATTCCGTCATGTTCGGCCGCCGTCAGCGAGGGGATGAGGATAGAGACCGATCACCCTAGGGTCAAAGAAGCCAGGAAAGATGCGCTGGATTTTCTGCTGAGCGAACACGTCGGTGATTGCGAAGCCCCCTGTCATCGTGCCTG
>CBFDBS010000064.1:0-10507 GCA_965603105.1 uncultured bacterium | reverse complement strand
AAGCGATACGGAAATGGTCTCGGCTGCGCCCGTCAAGCAAAAACAAGTTGCTCCAATAGCTCCGGTTGCTCAGCCTGTTGTCACCAGCCCACAGCCCCGGATGCCTCAGGTGGCTCCCAGACCGAGAACATCGGGAGGGATGGAGCTTGGATTGAGGCTTTCCGGCGGTGCAGGAATGCTGTTCGGCACAAATCATATTAATGATTTTTATCAGGGATTCTCAGACTACTGGTACGACGAAGAACTCGCAGGATACTCTTCCTCAGCAGTAGCAAGCGGACAGCTCGATCCTCTCAAAATGGGATATCTCGGCGGAATGGAGATTTTCTTCAATATCAATCCTTATATCGGAGTCGGACTTGGATTCGGTTATCTAACAGGGAAGAAAGATTTCGCGACGCTCTCGATTGTCGATGAATGGGATGGATATGAGTTAGAAGATTCTTTAATGCAGAAGGTGTCCGCAATTCCTCTCCAGATGACATTCTATGGGGGAGTGCCACTCGGGAACATGATGCGCATCGTTCCCTATCTGGGAGTTGGGTACTACATAGGTAGAGTGACCTTCGAGAATTCTTACTACTGGGAAGATACATGGTTTGGTGATTGGTATGAAGGTCTCGATTCCTGGACAGGAACGGCAAATGCATTCGGTTTTCACGGGGGAGTGAATTTTGATATTTATTTCACCCGGAATATCGGGTTGTTTTTTGGAATAGGCGGGGTTGTTGCCACATTAAAGGACCTCGTTGGAGACTTAGACTGGGAATACGAGGAATTATGGTGGGGAACGCCGTTTAGCGAATCGGACACAGATGTTGATCAGCAGTTTTGGTTCGGCGAGGAGCAGTGGTGGACCAGTCAATACTATCCCTGGACATATTTCGATGATGAAAAACCATCTTCACCTTGGACACGAAATGTGGAGTCCGGTAAGATCTCCCTCTCTCACTTCCGGTTAGTCATCGGCTTCGTCGTCTACTTGATGCGTTAAAAGTTCGATCTCGGAAGCTGGTTTCCTCTCTGTCTTAGCTGTTTGCCTATCCCTCTTGGCGGGCAATGCCGGGAAACTGGCCAAACAATCTCTTTTTAATGGTATCCGTTTGTGAACGGACAGCGATCATGTATTGAGCCTGCAAAAGTCTAGGACGGCGGTTTTTACAACACAAATCGTTTGCTTTATACTCTTGTGATTGACGATAAGTTGTGGTAATTTGGCTCAATCCGGAGAATCGAATGAAAAAGAGAGTTGCAGTTTTCCTGTTTTTTTTCTTAGCCGTTGTTGTCTTAAGTGGACAGTCCCAATCTCAGAAAACGACAGCCTTGAAGATGGATCAGATCATCGAAGTGGATGGATCGCTGGATGAACCGGCATGGGAGAATGCCCCTGAAATATCAGGATTCATTCAGTTTCAGCCGGACAGGGGAAATCCGGCCTCTTTAAAAACGTCTGTGAGAATTCTCTACGACAGTTCACATATTTATTTCGGTTTCCTCTGTTATGATACGGATCCGGGAAAAATAGCCGCCAGTGTCAACAAACGGGATCAGGACATAAGAGAGGATGATTCCGTGTATGTTCTGCTGGACACCTATTTTGACCGGAGGAACTGCTATTATTTCGGAACGAATCTTCTCGGAATCCAGTGGGACGGAAGAATTGGGGATAACGGACTGCATTTCGATTCAAACTGGGACGGCATCTGGAAATCGGCGGCGGAAAAAACGGATTTCGGCTGGAGTGCGGAATTCGCTATCGATCTTACCACAATGAAATATGAACCGGGAGAGGGTAAGACCTGGGGATTGAATGTGGGAAGAGGCATTCCCAGAACGCTTGAATTCAATTTCTGGGCGGGGCCTCTGGAATCCCCCTATAAAGTCTCACAGTATGGAGAATTGAATGGGCTTGATCTGGAAAAAGCCAAAAAGAAAATTCAGATCATTCCGCATGTTGTATCCAAGCTGGAACAGGGAAGACACACGCTTTTTGAGGCCGGAGTCGATGCCCGCTACGCGTTTTCGCAGACTGTCTCCGGGAATCTGACCGTCAATCCCGATTTTGCCACTATAGAAGCCGACCAGGAGCAGATCAACCTGACTCGGTTTGAACTGAGCCTGCCCGAGAAGAGGAATTTTTTTCTGGAAGGTTCCGAGATTTACAGCCAGAGGATCCGGCTTTTCTATTCGAGACGGATTTCGGATATCTATGCCGGAGTCAAGGTCTACGGTAAATCTGGGGGATATGAGTTCTCGGGACTGAGCGCCCAGACAAAAAAGGATGAAGAAGCTGGGATCGATTCGGCCAATTTCACCGTTTTCCGCTTGAAGCGTGATGTGCTGAAATCGTCTTCCATAGGACTCCTGGCCGCCAATAAGCTGGTCGATGGGAAAAACCAGGGCACGGTCGGCCTCGACACCTCCCTCTATTTTTCAGATACTTTTCAATTCACAGGCCAGTTTGCCCTCAGCTACGGCGAGCACAATAAAGACACGATCGCCTTCTTCCTGAGGCCGAGCTATGATTCGGCGACTTTTCACATCCATCTCCGCTACTCGCAGTTGGGAGAGTATTTTGGCGATAATGCCAACGCAGTGGGATTCGTCCGTGATGACAACAGGCACGAGTTCGATTCGGCCATTGAAAAGACATTCTGGATCAAAAAATGGGTGCTCGAGCGGATTGAATATGGTTCTAATTATAATATTTATTGGGGAATGGACCGGACACTGCGCAGCTGGAAGATCGATCAGTCTCTAGATTTCGACCTGAAGAATAAATTTTCCCTGGAAGTCGAACATTCCCAGGAATACAAACTTTATGAAAAGGAATTCCGCAACCATCAGACCGCATTTGGCCTGGGCTACAACACGCGGGAGTGGCAGTCGGCTGAAATCAAATACGAATTCGGCCGCAACTTCGATTTGGACTTTCATCTTTTCGAGGGCGGTTTCAACTTGAAGGTCACCGAGGATTTTTCTGTCCAGTATGCACTCGAGAGGTTGATCTTCGATCCCGATCCCGAAGAAGAGAGCACCTGGATCCATGTCTTTAGGGCAACAAACTACTTCACCAATGATCTCTTTATCAAAGTCTTTTATCAGATTCATACGGCCATAGACAAAAAAAACATCCAGGTTCTTTTTGTCTACCGTTTTCAACCGCCGTTCGGTTTCATTCAGCTGGCCTATCAAAAGGGAACGGCCCGTTTCGGCGAGAGGGGGGACCAGGGGCATACTCTGTTCGTCAAACTGGCCTATATGTTCTAAACATAGACGGCAGGAAACATTCAGATGATAATCGATCGAATCACCGGTCTCGAGGAATTTTCGGGGATCAAAAAAGAGTGGGACGAATGTCTGTCTTTTTCCAGCCAGGACACTGTTTTTTTGACCTTTGACTGGTTTTACTCCTGGTGGAAAAGTTTTGGAAGCGGCTATGAACTCAAGATACTGCTCTTTCGGGATTCTACGGGGACGCTCAACGGCATCGCTCCCCTTAAACAAAAGGAGGGGAATCTCGGCTTTATGGCCAGCCGGGAAGTCACGGATTACTGTGATTTTGTCATCCGGCAGGGGATGGAAGAAGAAATTATCGAAACATTTCTTTTAGAAATCGAAAAAAATTCAAATGAATTGGATAGGCTTCATCTGATCAACATTCGAGAGGAGTCTCCATCGCTGTCTCTGCTCACCCGGCTAGCAGGAGAGTTGGACCTGTCTGCCGAAGTCCTGGAAACAGAGGTATCTCTTCGTCTTGACCTTCCGGAGTCATACCAGAGCTTTGTCTTATGTCTGAGCAGAAAGAACCGGCATGAACTCCGCCGCAAGGTGCGGAAAACAGAGACCCTTCCGGACATGGAAATAAAAAGAGTAACCGATCCCGGGGAAGTCCAAATATTTCTTGAAACATTCATCAGTCTGCACAGAAAAAGCAGTCCGTCAAAGGCAGGATTCTGGGAACAGCAGGGGATGACCGAATTTTTCAGGGAGATCACCTTCCGTTTTTCTCGGCAGGGTTGGCTGGAACTCAGCCTGCTTGCCATCGATAAAGAACCGGCGGCCTCATTGCTCACTTTCCTCTATAAGGATGAGGTATTGCACTACAACATCGCCTTTCATCCTTCTTTTGCGGCATACAGTCCGGGGATCTGTCTTTTCAACCATTCCATCGAAAGGGCCATCGGGTTGGGCAAGCGCCGGGTGGATTTCCTGAGAGGAAGAGAGAAATATAAATACAATTTTGGGGCCAAAGAGTGTAAAATAAAGGACTTCATTTTGACTTTACGAGAAGATAAGAAATGAGAATTTGTGTTATCAGCTTCCACTCCTCCCCGTTTTCTCCTATCGGTGCCGACGGAGCCGGAGGAATGAATGTCTATTTGAAAGAACTTAGCTCGGCGCTTTCCAGGTGTCCTCAGACGAGGATCGATATATTCACAAGAGCCCGAGGCACTCATCATCAGGAAGTGAAAAGTGTGGCGCCGAATGTGCGTGTTATCCATCTGCCGGCCGGACCTTCCTATTCTGTGGACCGCCGCCTGTTATTTCAACACCTGCCGGAATTTACAGAAAATCTCAAGTCGTTCATAGATCAAAATAATGAGCGATACGATATCGTTTACTCGCATTACTGGCTGTCGGGTTTCGTCGGCGTGCACCTGAAACACTATCTGAATGTCCCCCTTGTTCACACCTACCACACTCTGGCCTTCCTGAAGAGCCGCGTTTCCGGAGAAGACGAGCACAGGAGCCGCCGGCTGTTCGAAGAGCATCTTGCCCATGTCTCGGATTCTATTTTTTCCACTTCCTCTGAGGAAAAACAAAGCCTGATCGAGGAATATGGGATCTCCGCTCCGAAAATCGAAGTCATCTATCCTGGAGTGAATCATGAGCTTTTTTTCCCTTTGCGTACCGATACACTCTTTCAGGAAACAGGATTTTCAAGAAACGATAAAATTCTACTCTATGTCGGCCGGATTGAACCTGTCAAAGGGCTCATGACCGCCATCGATTCTCTGGATATTCTGGATGGATTCAATATTCCTCTGGGCGGAGCGCTGCGTCTGGTCGTTATCGGTGGGGGAATAATAGGGGATGAACTCTCCAAAAATCACGAAGTTGTCCGGATCAGAAAGGTTGTGGAACAGAAGGGATTGACGGATAGAGTCGTTTTTCTCGGCTCAAAACCACAATCTGTCCTGAAAGAATATTATTCGGTCGCGGACGCCTTGATCGTGCCTTCGCTCTATGAATCTTTCGGACTGGTAGTAGTGGAGTCTCTGGCCTGCGGAACTCCCGTCCTCGTCTCCAGTGTGGGGAAAATGAAGACCATCGTCAAAGAGGGCAGAAACGGATTTTCATTTGCTCCCGGTCAGCCCGTATCTCTCGCCGATACCATTCAAGAGTTTTTCCTCGGAACAAACCAACTCTGGGATAGGAAAACTATCAGGCAGGATATCATCGATAAATTCTCCTGGGAGAAAGCGGGAGAAGAGACTTGCCTTGCCCTCTTAGCGCAAAAGGAAAAAAGTCTTTACTCTACCAGAAAATTTCAACCCGATGAAAGCCCTCGGCTAGTTTGAAATCCTCTCCTTTGGCCATATCCTCCGCCCGTGTGCACAGCCATTTTTCCATCTCCTCGACAAAAGATTCCTTGATCTGGCTTTTGTGGCAGTGCAGGGCTTTCATCTTGATTTTGAAGGTTTCCGTAATGTCCGAGCGGAAATTGATGTCGCTATCCTCTGAAGCCCACAGCCAGACTTCGTTGACCTTGTGAGGTTCGAGTCCTTCGTCCATCAGATCGGGGTAAGCCCAGACATCTCGTGCGTAGGGAAAGACGGCGTCCAGTACAACACGCCCTACGATCCGGTGGTCCCTGTGCCAGACATAGCGCCGGTATGGATCGGAGGTGATGACCAGCTCCGGCCTGTAGGTTCTGATCTGCCTGACAATATTTTTTCTGAATTCCGGTGTGTCTTCGACGTTTTGATCCTCATATCTTAAGAAATTGACCTCGCTTACACCCAGAATTTCGGCCGCGGCTAACTGCTCTTTCTCGCGGATCTCGATCAGCTTCTGTGGATCAGCATGGGGATCGTCGGTGCCTTTGCTCCCGTCTGTACAGACCGTGTAAACGACTTTTTTCCCCTGCCTGACTTTATTGACCACCGTGCCGGCAGCGCCGAACTCGGCGTCATCCGGATGGGGGGTGATAACAAGAATATCTGCCTTTGTCTTTTCCATTTGTCCACTCGACCTAGTCATTCTAAAATCATATTCGGCGGAATTGTATAATAACCGCCTGTCTGATACAATGCCTATCCTTCATGACTTTTGCCGTCCGCAATTACACCGATCCTGATTTTTATCCTTGGGTAGAATTCTACAGACGTATAATCAATAGGCATGATTCGGCCGAAAACGAACTCTATGCGGAGTATTTGCTCAGGAAATTCAGACGGCCGGGATACAATGCTCCAAAGGATTTTTTTTTAGCTGAGCAGGAGGGCTCAATCATCGGTTTTGCCGATGTTATTTTTGAGGAGCGGATAAAAAGAGCCGTTCTCAACGGATATGTCTTGGCCGGCTTTCGCCGCCGGGGAGTCGGCAGCGCTCTTATCCAGCGCCTTTTCCTCAGGAGTCAGGAGCTGGGCTCCAGGACCGTCCATGTCAATATCCGGGAGCCGGCTCCGGGTGCCCATCTTTTTCTCCTTGATAGCGGCTTATCTACCATCCGTTTTTTCTACGATATGCAGTTGGATCTTGAAAATCGCTCCTCTGAAGACTTGGAAGCCGCCGGAGCTGAGATCGATCGGTTTGGGAAGGGCCAAGAAGAGTCTCTATCACAACTTCAGAACCGGATATTTGAAGGGAGCTGGGGATTCTGTCCGAATTCAGCAGAAGAGATCCGCTACTACCTTGATTTGACGGGCTGCCGTATCGATGATGTGCTCCGTCTCAAAAAGGAAGGCAGGACGATCGGTTACTCATGGTCCTATCCCTTGCCAATGAGGAGTGATGGAACGGGGATGCGGATCCATATGTTCGGCGTGGATCCAGGATTCCAAGGTAAGGGATGGGGAAAAAAAATCCTCCTGGCATCCCTGGAACGGATGCGCGAAAGAAAGGCCAGAACTGTTGAACTGACCGTGGATTCCGAAAACGCTCCGGCTCTTGCCCTTTACAGATCTCTGGGCTTTTCACTCCGGAGCAGGAGCAGGTGGTACGAAAAACGTTTTTAAGGCCCGGGATTCCATAAATCCAACAAGCTCAATACATGCTCGCTGTCCGTTCCAAAGGATACCCTCAAAAAGAGATTAATTTTGGCAGGATGGGTAGGTTGGGACGGGATCCGAAATGTCGTTCAACTCTGCCCAAATCTTTATTATCCTTTGGATGAGGTTAATCCATACGATATTGAAGAGAACGGATTAAAAAAATCAATAAAGATGACTGAAAAGGTTGTGATGTTAAAGTGAAGTGAATATAATAGGGTCTATTTTTTTGAGAAAACATTGTTTAAATTGTTTAATAAGCCGTCAAAACCATTTTTAATACATGAAATATATCCCGTCTCTCTCATGGGGGGAATGGAAACGCACTTATACAACTCTGTTCGAGGAGGCTGAAAAAAGATGGACAAAATAAAGACTTTGGAGCAAATCGCCCTCAAACTGCGCATCCATGCTTTCAAGATGACCTCAGAAGCCGGTTCCGGCCATCCGACGACGTGCGCATCTGTGGCAGAGCTTATGGCCTGCCTTTTTTTCAGCGAGATGAGATACAACATCGATGATCCATTCGATTGGGCCAATGATGAGTTCGTTCTCTCCAAAGGGCATGCGGCTCCCATCCTCTGGGCCTCCTATGCGGAAGCCGGCATCATCTCTGAAAAGAGCTTAAAGAGTCTCAGGAAAATCACCAGCAATCTGGAAGGGCATCCCACGCCGCGGATGAAGTGGGTCAAAGCGGCCACAGGATCTTTGGGTCAGGGATTGTCCGTCGGTGTCGGTATGGCCGCAGCCATGAAGCTCGCCAAATCTTCCAGAAGAGTCTATGTGCTTATGGGAGATGGGGAATGTGCCGAGGGAGCTGTTTGGGAAGCGGCAGCGGCGGCCTCGCAGTTCAATCTCGGCAATCTCTGTGCCTTAGTGGACATCAACCGGTTGGGACAATCGGATGCGACCATGCATCAGCACGATATCAAAGCCTTTGTCCGGAAATTCAAGGCTTTTGGTTGGAATACAATCAGTGTCAACGGCCACAATGTCGGCGAAATCCTCGATGCTCTGGACAAAGCCAGACAGAGCGGACAGCCCACGGCCGTTCTGGCCAAGACCGTCAAAGGGAAGGGAGTCTCTTTCCTCGAAGATAAAAACGGCTGGCACGGCAAACCCATGAAGAAGGATGAACTGCAGAGGGTTCTCGAGGAACTGGGACCGATGCCGGATATCGAAGCCCGAAAATTCGTCCGCAAGCCCGGAAAGGTCAAAAATCCGGACATCAAAAAGAGATACAATTTCGAGAAAAATGTCTATAAAAAGAACACGGCTACCCGGCGTGCTTACGGCAATGCTCTGGTCAACCTGGGAAAAATCAACACCGCTGTCGTCTCCATAGACGGAGATGTTCAGAATTCGACCTATGCGGAAGATTTTTTCAAAGCCTTTCCCAAGCGATCTTATCAAGTTTATATCGCCGAACAGGTGATGGTCGGGATGGGTATTGGAATGGCAGCTAAAGGATACATCCCCTTTATGGCCACTTTTGCGGCCTTTCTAACCCGGGCCCACGATCAGATAAGGATGGCCGCCTATTCCTTTTCCAATATCAAGCTCGTTGGCTCCCATGTCGGTGTTAGCATCGGGGCAGACGGCCCTTCCCAGATGGGATTGGAAGACCTGACGCTATTCAGGCCTATTCCCGGCTGTGTTGTCCTTTATCCGTCGGACGCCCCTTCGACCGAGGCCTGTGTCGAAGCCTTGGCCAAGCACAAAGGAATGGGCTATCTGAGGACCACACGCCCGGCCACCGAGATTCTGTACAAAAATGAAGAGGAATTTCCGATCGGCGGGTCCAAAGTGCTAAAGAAGAGCTCGGGCGACAGGGCCGCGATTATCGCTGCCGGTATTACGGTTTACGAAGCCTTAAAAGCCTATGAGGAGCTCAAGAAGGAAAAAATTCCCGTCAGAGTGATCGATGCCTACTCCCTCCAGCCTTTTGACACTGTAGGTATAGCCAGACAGGTGGCCCGTTCCGGAAGTAAGGTTGTTGTCGTCGAAGACCATTTTCCGGCTGGGGGATTGGGAGAAGCGGCAGCTGCTGCGCTTGCCGGAAAAGCAGACATTGTCCATCTGGCCGTCAGGGATCTTCCCCGTTCCGGAGAGCCCGACGAACTTTTGGACAAATACGGCATCAGTGCAGCCCATATCATCGAAGCCGTCAGAACGCTGATCAAAAAAAGATAGCTTTTGCGTCGGATATTCCCGGGAAGCGACTCAAGGTCGATAAAGATAGTAGCGTTAGTGCCTGATACCTGAGGGCTTCTTATCGAGTTGAGACTGAGCGGCCCCGATTGAATCGATAATATTTGGCCCGCATAAGGTCCTTGGGAGCAAACCAAGTAATGGCCAGAAATCGAAACGTCTTTCTCCTTTCCTTTTGTCTTTTCACAGTTCTATCCGCCGGCACATGGATTTTATGCCGGGAAAGAGCACCGGATGAGAGTTATGCGGCCGATTCTCAGAGAGATGAAGCCGAAGTGATCGCCGTCTACGATGGCGACACATTGAATGTCCGGTTTACCGATGGCCGGACGAAGAGAGTCCGCTTCATAGGAGTCGATGCGCCGGAAACAGATCATCCTCAGGTTAAAGTGCAGCTTTGGGCCCAGCTGTCTAAGAGGTTCGCCTTCTGTCATCTCTACAAAAAGAGGGTGTACTTGACTTACGACTGGCAGCGCGAGGACAAATACAACAGGCTCCTGGCTTATGTTTGGACAGACGAAGATGAACTTTTTAATGAATTCATCATTGCCAGCGGATTTGCGTCGGCTTACCTGAAATTTCCCTTTGACGAGACCTTAAGAAAGAGATTGACTGAGGCGGAAAGAAAAGCACGGGCAGAAAAAAAGGGATTGTGGAAGCCCGAACCGTATAAGGCGGTTAATGCCCGTCAAGCCGGACTTTTTTTAGATCAGGCAGCAGCCGTCGAATTTGTCTGCCGATCTGTTCTTTCGAGGGGAAATTTTATCTCTCTTGATTCTAGAGACCTGTCGTTTGCTGCGTTGATACCGAAGGAGAGACTCTCGCTTTTCCCCAATCCTGAAGGACTCCAGGGCCGGACCCTGACTGTCATGGGATATGTCGAGGAATACAAAGGCCAGCCCCAGATCCTGCTTTTCTTTCCCAGCCAAATTATTCAAAACCTCCAGGATTGACGAAAGGAAAGATTTGTTTTATAAACCACTTCGTATCGAATTCGGATAGATAAGGTCGAACTCATG
>CBFDBS010000063.1:0-10601 GCA_965603105.1 uncultured bacterium | reverse complement strand
CTCATCGAAGACCCCCCCACCCGCCACCATTTTCTTCGGATGCATGCACTGCCTCCGGATTGATCAGGCCAAGGCCCTCCCCCCACGCCGTAATGGTCTGCGAAGGGATACGCCGATGCCTCTGCGATTGATTTATCTGTAATGTGTTTGTTTGAATTCAGAGAGAGTGCCTCTCGCTTTGGAAAAGCAGGGTGCTTCAGGATCGATCAAGCGAAATGTGATCTGTCCCAGGAATGGCTTGATCCAACGCTGTGTCCAGTGGGACGATTTTCGGAAAGGGAGAAGGGGAGCCGCAGGCTTATGAATTTTAAAAAAAAGATTTGACAATTCTATCCGTTTGTATATAATAATAATGTTATATAACAAAAAACATATATTACAAACTGGAATATGGCGATGATTAAAAAGCACCACCGGCATTTAGCGAGCAAGTTTAAAGTTCTGGGGCACCCTGTCAGGATCAAAATCCTGGAGGATTTGATGAAAAAAGAATGCTGTGTGGGCGATATACAAAAATGCCTTTCCGTTTCCCAGCCGAACGCCTCCCAGCACCTTAAAATTCTAAGGGAAGCGGGCATTATTGAGTCCAGACGGGAAAAAAACAGAGTCTGTTACAAAATCGCCGATGAAAGTGTCGTTAAAGCTTTAAAATATTTAACCGAAAGAGAGGTATAAAATGGAAAATATCACAGAAACTTCTGATTCCGAATTTCAGTCCGATGTTCACGAATCGGATATCCCGGTTCTTGTCGATTTTTGGGCACCCTGGTGCGGACCCTGCCAAATGGTTACTCCGGTTTTAGAAGCTGTCGCCCAGAATATGAACGGTCAGATGAAGTTTGTGAAACTCAATACGGATAAAAACCAGAAAAAAGCGGGTGAGCTCAACGTTATGGCTATTCCCACTCTTATTGTCTTTAAGGATGGACAAGAGGTGGATAGGATTGTCGGATTCAAACCTCAGGAACAGTTGGAATCTCACCTGAAACAGTTGATCCAGACCGGTTAGGAGAGAGGCCGTGCCAGTCAGTCTTTAAGCCGCTGACCATTTTCGACCACCAGCCTTCCCTTTTTTATCACATGTTTGACGGGATTGATTCCGAAATGATAGACAAGGGTGGCGTAGTTTGAAGCCTGGCAGAGGATGATATCCATCTCCTTTCCCACTTCCAGGCTCCCTACTTCTTCGTGCCTCGAGATGGCATAGGCGGCATTGGCCGTAGCGGCGTTTATGGCTTCTTCAATGTGCATTTTTAGCGTAAAAACGCCCAATTGAATGATAAATATCATGGATTCCGTCATCGAACTGCCGGGATTGAAATCTGAGGCAAGTGCTACGATTGCGCCTCGATCGATCAATTTTCGGGCAGGCGCCTTCTTTTCCTGCATGAGGAAAAATGAGACTCCCGGAAGGAGAATGGCGGCAGTACCGCTTTCCGCAAGGGCGGTGATGCCTTCATCGGAGATGGCGATAAGATGTTCGGCCGATGTGGCGTTCTCTTCCACGGCGAGCTGTGCTCCTCCGAGTGAAACAAATTCGTCGGCATGTATCTTTATTTTAAGGCCCGCCCGTTTAGCTGCCTGTATCAGCACCCGGGTTTCATCTATCGAATAGACACCCTCTTCACAGAACACATCAAAGAATTCAGCGAGGCGGCTGCCCGTGACTTCGGGAAGCATCTTGTCGATGATCAAATCCATGTACTCTTTTTTTCTTGTCTTGAATTCGAGGGGGACCTCATGGGCACCCATGAATGTCGAGACGATATCTACGGGATGGGAATGATGGACCTTTTTCAGGACGCGCAGCTGTTTGAGTTCATCCTCGAAGTTGAGGCCGTAGCCGCTTTTTGCTTCAGCCGTCGTCGTTCCATGGCAGAGCATGCTGTCCAGCCGGGACAGACAGAGAGAGTGAAGGGTTTCGCTAGAGGCTGCACGCGTGGCCTTGACGGTTGTCTGAATGCCAAGTCCTTGTGCTGCCAGCTGTTGATACGTATACCCCTTCACCCTGAGGAGGAATTCGTCTTCCCGACTTCCGGCAAAGGGAAGGTGGGTGTGAGGATCGACGAGGCCGGGGAGTCCCACCAGCCCATGGCCGTCGATGTGGAGGCAGTCGTTTTCCGGCTGGACAATTTTTTTGAAGTCGTCTTCCGTGCCTACAAAAACGATTTTTCCCTTTTGAGAGGCAATAAAACCGTTAGAGATACAACCGACATCCTGTAGAGCGTCTCTCCGTTTGGGCAGAGGGCCTCTGCAAGTCAGCAGCTGCTCACAATTGGTAATGATGCAATCAGCTGAAGTCATTGGGAGGTTTTCTTACAGAGGCCTGTTTGTTTCTCCTGATAAATGAAGGCGTTTCATAAGGATCCCACTGTTTTTCCCAGGCTGGTCTTTGCCACAGTGAATCATTGTCCTTGGGTTCGAAGAGATAGGGAGGGGTATTCTTCTGGATTTCAAAGGGAGGAGGGGTGTTGGCCTTGACGGGCCTTGGAGATTCATCTTCTGCCTGGATGACCTGCCTTTCCGGCTTGGGATCGAAACCCGTAGCGATGACGGTCACTTTAACGGTGTCTTTCATGCTGTCGTCGATGACCGTTCCGAAAATGATATTGGCTTCGGGGTGGACAAGGCTGTAAATCAAATCGGAAGCCTTGCCGACTTCGTGGAGGGTGATGTCCCTTCCCCCCGTGATATTGATCAGAACACCATGGGCGCCTTCGATGGTGTTATCCACAAGAAGAGGACTGGATATCGCCCTTTGGGCGCCATCGACTGCTCTGTCTTCACCAGAAGCCATGCCGGTGCCCATGAAGGCCATCCCCATTCCCTTCATTATGGATTTGACATCGGCGAAGTCCAAATTGATCAACCCGGGTCGAGTGATAAGATCCGAGATGCCCTGCACGGCTTGTCGCAAGATATCATCAGCCATTTTGAAGGCATCTTGAATGGACGTGTTGAGGTTGACGGTCTGCAGAAGGCGTTCGTTGGGAATCGAAATGACAGTGTCAACGGCGGACTTGAGTTCTTGCAGCCCGTCATTCGCCTGTTTGGCCCTGATTTTGCCTTCGAAAACAAAGGGCATGGTGACGATGGCGATAGCCAGAATGTCCATTTCCGACGCCACTTTGGCCAGAACAGGAGTTGCCCCCGTCCCCGTTCCTCCTCCCAGTCCGGCCGTCAGGAAGACCATATCCGCTCCATCGAGCAGCTTTTTGAGGTTATCGGCGTCTTCCATGGCCGCCTGATTTCCTGTGCCCGGATTCCCTCCTGAACCCAAGCCCTTTGTCAGCTCTTTGCCGATCTGGAACTTGGAGCCAGCCGCGTTTGTGTTAAGGGCTTGGAGATCGGTGTTGATGGTGATGAATTCCACTCCCTCGATTCCGGCTTCAATCATGCGGTTGACGGCATTCCCGCCTCCGCCTCCAATTCCAATCACCTTGATCTTGGCCGCAGACATTTCGTCAACAAGATGAAACTTCAGTTTTCCTTTTAGCAATTCATCCATTTTTCCTCCTATGCCTCCTTAAGCCAGTCTTTCATTTTGGCCCAGAAGCCTTGTTTTCTTTCTTTTGTGATCCCTTTGTCTTTCCATTGGTTGTATCCGTAGAGAATGAGTCCGACTGCCGTGGAGAAGTCGGGAGTACTGACTCGGTCGACCAGTCCGCCAATACCCATGGGCTCTCCCCTCCGTACCGGCAGATCGAATATCTCTTCCGCCACTTCCTCCAGACCGTCAAGCAGAGCCGTGCCTCCCGTGAGCACAATGCCCGAGTTGAGAGACTTCTCATATCCCATCCTTTTGGTTTCATTGTCGATAAGCCGGAAGATCTCTTCAGCTCTGGGTTGAATGATGTCCGACAGGAGCTGCCTGGAGAGGATTCTCGGTTTTTTGCCCCGCCCGACCGGAGGAACTTCGATTGTTTCCTCGTCTTCGCTCAACGGGCTGGAGACACAGCCGAATTTCTTCTTTATTTTTTCGGCGTCGGGGATGGGTGTGCGTAAACCTACGGCAATATCGTTTGTGAAATTGTCTCCTCCGATGGGAATGACGGATGTATACCAGAGACTACCGCGCTCGAAAATAGCGATCTCCGTCGTCCCGCCGCCGATGTCAATCAAGCCTGCTCCCAATTCCATCTCATCATGAGTGAGAACGGATTGGCTGGTTGCGATTTGATTGAGCACAATCTCCTCGATTTCGATACCGGCCCGACTGACGCATGTCTTCAGATTCTGAACGGAAGTGATCCCTGCGGTAACGATGTGAACATTGACCTCCAGCTTGATACCGCTCATACCGAGAGGATCTTTGATTCCATCCTGTTCATCCACCACGAATTCTTGCGGGATGATATGAATGATCTCCCGGTCCGGTGGAAAGGACACAGCCTTGGACTGGTCTATGACCCGATTGATGTCCTCCCGGCTGATTTCTTTGTTTCTGCCCGAAACCGCAATGACACCGCGGCTGTTGAAACTCTTGATATGCGCTCCGGATATGCCAATGAACGCGGAATCGATGCCAACTCCGGCCATCAATTCGGCTTCCTCCTGAGCTTTTTTGATGGCGTCGACCGTCGCCTCAAGGTTGACGACCACGCCTTTTCTCAATCCACGGGATTCAGAAGTTCCGATCCCGATGATTTCGATTTTCTTTTCTTCAGTGATTTCGCCGATAATAGCCGCAATTTTCTTCGTCCCGATATCGAATCCGACGATATAATTGTTTTTTTGCATCAGTCCACCTCCTTTTCAGTTTCGGAAGCGCCGCCATCCGGATGGCCGTCAGAAATTTTGATGAAAAATCTGTCATCAAAACGCAGGTCCACGTACTCCAGATTTCCGTATTTTTGCAGTCTGATTTGTGATGTCTGGAACCGTCGGAGTTTCTCGGCATAGGAGTCCGATCCGAGAAAAATCCAGGTTTTGGAATCTTTCAGAAGAACCTTGACATTCATGTGTTCCGTCAGGTCTACCAAAGCAATAGTGTTCCGATCCTGATTAGACAGGCTTTCCAGGCACAACCTTGCGCTATCGATTTTTTCCATAAAATGGAATTCAAAATTTTTTTCGTCTAAAAGCAGAGGCCACATGTCCGTGGATGTTTCCAGAGGATAGAGGATAACTCCTTCATTGTCGATCAAATACAGCTTGTCCGCCTTGAGAACGGCAAAAGGCTTCCGTTCTTCGACGTTGATGACAAGAGCGGGTGGCAGCACCTTTCTGATATACACATTTTTGACTCGAGAATGTGAGGCCACTTTTTCTTTCAAGCTCTCCACATCGAAGAGGAGAATGTTTCCCAACAGTAAACTTCCCAGATCCTTTTTGATGATCTCCTTTATTTCCATATTGGGGCAGATGATGGTGACATCTCTGATGTTCATCTTCTCCCAGGTGAGCGCGAAAAGGCAGACCTGCTGGACAGCAAGGAAGAGTGCCGTCAGGGCAAAAAAACTGAACAGGACGTGCCTGAACCGCAGCTTCAGCTTCCTCTGGATTCTTTTTGTCTGCAGCCGACCTTCTTTCCTCCTGAAGTGGAGAGATCCAAGCTCGTCGGAGACAGCCTGAGGCCGCGCAATGGATTTAGAGACTGCAATCATTCTGTTTTGTTTTCTCCTAAAACGTCTATAATTTCAGGGATGGTTTTGTAGATGCTTCCGGCACCCATGACGATAATCATATCTTCAGGCTTGCTGATTTTTTTGATCAATACCGGAATTCTGTCCAATTGAGGGACAAAATGAATGTTTTTATGACCCAGTTCCTGGATCCTTTGATAGAGGGCTTTTCCGGAAACACCTGAGATGGATTTCTCTCCGGCAGGATAGACTTCGGTTAATATCAGCACATCGGCCTGATTGAACGCGGTTCCGAATTCCTCCATCAGGAGACTAAGGCGTGTGTAACGGTGGGGCTGAAAGACCGCTACAATCCTTCTCTTCCAACCCCTCTTGGCGGCATTGAGTGTGGCCATAATCTCGGTGGGGTGGTGGGCATAATCTTCTATGATCAGGTTTCCATTGATAGTGCTCTTGAGCTCAAAACGCCGTCCAATGCCCTTATAGCTTTCTAAGCCGCTCAGAATCAAATCGATGGGGATATCGAGGTCGATACCCACCGCGACGGCGGCCATGGCGTTCAAAATGCTGTGTTTGCCGGGGACTTGAAGCTTGAGAGTGCCGATTTTTTCCCCTTTGTAGTGAAGGTCTGATGTGCTGGAAAATTCCTTGAATATCAAATCGCTGGTGTGAATATCCGCCTGGGCCGAGAACCCATAGGTGATGATCCTTCTATCCAGGCTTGGAATGAGACTCTGCAAATTGGCATCATCCAGGCAGAGAACGATGGGGCAGTAGAAGGGAACCTTGTTTGCAAAATTGATAAAGGTCTTTTTGATTTCCTCAACGGTTCCGTACTGATCCAAATGCTCTTCGTCGAGATTGGTCAGCACGGCGATGAAAGGGGAGAGATAGAGAAAGCTCCGGTCGCTTTCATCGGCTTCGGCCACAATGAAGTCACCTTGGCCGAGCTTGGCATGGGCTCCGATGGTGTTCAATCTCCCTCCAACGATAATGGTGGGATCATGGCCGGCCGATTCAAGGACGTGAGCGATCATGGAAGTGGTTGAGGTTTTTCCATGAGATCCCGCAACGGCGATTCCGTTCTTCATCCTCATCAGTTCCGCCAGCATCTCCGCTCGGGGGATAATGGGAATTTTCTTCTGTTTGGCGGCGGCGACTTCGACGTTCTTCTCAGTGATGGCCGAAGAAATGACAACCACATCGGCTCCTTCGATCTGAGAGGCTCGGTGCCCGATAAAAATCTTAGCCCCCAGATTCGAGAGCCTTGCAGTGGCTTCATTTTCGCTGATGTCGGATCCCGAGACAATGTATCCCTGATTGAGGAGAACCTCGGCGATCCCGTTCATTCCCGTCCCGCCGATGCCGATCATATGGATGTGTTTGAGCTTGTAATAGCTTCTCTTTTTCAAGATCTTCGCTCCTTCTTTGTGCTGTCCAGCAGTTGCCAGCACAGGTCGGCGATCCTATCCGCTGAGTTCTCAATTTTCAATTGTTTCAGATTATTTTCCATAATAGAGAGGCCGTCCTTGTTGTTCAGATAATGAGTGATTTTTTCGGCGAAGATCTCCGGCTGAAAATCGTCTTCAAGAATCATCTCCGCTCCTTCTATCCTCACCAGCTCTTGGGCGTTGAGGACCTGATGGCTGTCGGTTGCCTGAGCGAAGGGAACGAGGATAGCCGCTTTTTGTGAGGCGACGAGTTCGGCCAGAGTCGTTGCCCCGGCCCGGCAAATGACAAGATCTGCTTCTTGAAAGCGGCGGGCCATATCGTGAAAATAAGGAGACACGGTGGCTTCCGGGATCCCGCTCTTCTGATAGGCCTCCTGAACCCATTCATAGTCGTTTCTTCCTGTCTGGTGAAAAATATGGAGTTTGTCACCGTGGTTTTTTATCAAAGGCAGGGCCTTGGTGATCTGGGTATTCAAAAATCGGGAGCCCTGGCTTCCACCGAAGATGAGGAGAGTCAATCCGTCATTTCCGGTCTTCGGCTGCAAGGTATAGAATTCCTCTCTGGCTGGATTCCCTAGAAAAACGCCTTTTCCCTTGAAAGAGGGGAGTGAGCCCTCGAAGGCGACGACGGCCTTTTTAACCCAACGGATCAATGCCCTGTTCGTGAATCCCGGAAAAAGATTTTGCTCCAGAATCACTGTCGGGATTCTCATCCAGGAAGCAAGGAGTACGATGGGCCCGGAACTGTATCCTCCGAGACCGACGACTAAATGGGGTTTGATACGCAGCAGAAGAAAAAATGATTTCAGGAAAGCTGTGGGAAGCAAAAGCAGGGATTTAAAGATTTTTTTCCCTTTTCCCTTCAAGCCTTCTATTTTGAGAGGAATGAAATGCACACCGTGGCGATCCATAATTGTTTTTTCCAGGGCCCGGCTTCCGCCGACAAAAGTGATCTTCGTCCCGGGTTCTCTGTCGATGATTTTCCGGCTGACTGCCAGTCCCGGATAGAGATGTCCGGCTGTTCCTCCGCCGCTGAAAATGATCTTCTTTGGACTCATCGTTTCTTTCTGTAAGCCGATCTTCTCTGAGAAATGTGCAAGAGAATTCCCACTCCTAATATTGTCGTCAAAAGGGAGGACCGCCCGTAGCTGATGAGAGGAAGGGGAAGGCCTGTCGATGGGGCCAATCCGAGAACGATACTGATGTTGAGGAGGGCCTGGATGAAAAGAGCGAGAGTCAGTCCCGCAGCAGCCATCTGACAGAAGAGATTGGGCGCCCGCCTGGAGATGAGCAGCCCTCTCCAAAGGAGGACGGAAAAGAGAAGAAGAACAGTGAGGGTGCCGATCAGCCCCAGTTCCTCTCCGATGATGGCATAGATATAATCGGTGTGAGCGCAGGGGAGAAAAAAAAGTTTTTGAGTGCTCTCGCCCAGACTTACGCCGAACAGCCCTCCAGACCCTACGGCCACTTTGGACTGGATTGCCTGGAATCCGATCCCCAGCGGATCCTTCTCCGGGGAGAGGAAAGCGAAAAACCTTTCCTTGCGGTAGCTCGCCTGAAAGAGGTAAAAGGCGAAAACCGACGCAGAGCCTGCACCCAGCAACAAAAGCGATGTCAGCCGAACCCCTCCGATGTAGAGCATAACTGTGCAGATAATCAAGATGAGCAGGGCCGTGCCGTAGTCGGGTTCTATGAGGATGAGCAGAATGCTGAGACCGAGAACGGAAAGGGGAAGAACCAGTTTTGACCACTCCGAGATTCTGTCCTGTTTTTGAGAAAAATAGAGGGCAAAAAACAGAATGAGGCTGAATTTGGAGAGCTCGGAAGGCTGGAAACGCAAACCGGAGAAGGAAATCCAGCGGTTGGTGTTCTCGATGGAAGGCATAACGAAGCAGAGCACGAGCAGGACAAGGGAGAGAAAAAGGAGGCCGTAGACGAAAACTGGATCTTGATAGAAAGGTTTTCTTATGGTCAGTATGACCAGGAGGATGACTAGTCCCAATCCGGCACCGATGCTCTGATGAAGGAGAAAGTAGAAAGAATTCTGTTGGTTTTCAGCGGCGAGAACGGCCGATGAGCTGAAGACCATGATCAATCCGAGGGCCATCAGAATCAGCAAAACGAAGAAAAGAGGTTTGTCAAATCTGAAAGGTTTGAAAAGCTCTTTCGAATCAGTCTTTGTCATTTTTGACTCTTTTTTCCAGGGCCAGGACTTCCTTTTTGAAAATCCTTCCTCTTTCTTCGAAATTGGAGAACATGTCAAAACTGGTACAGGCCGGAGCCAGGAGAATGACATCGCCCCGTTGTGCCGCAGCGAATCCCTCGGCAACGGCCTCCCGCAGGGAATCCACGTCTGTAAGGGGAACTGAAGCGTTAAGCGCCTGCCTGATCAGGTCACGCGCCTCTCCGATCAGAATGATTTTTTTCACCTTTTCTTGAATGGATTTCCTCAGTTGGTTGAAATCACCTCCTTTGTCTCGCCCTCCGAGGATGAGAATGATTTTTCTGTCGAAGCTGGCCAGAGCCGTCAGAGCGGCTTCGACATTGGTCGCTTTTGAATCGTTATAGAAATCGATCCCATCCAGACTCAATACCTTTTCCAGCCGGTGTTCCAAACCCGGGAAGTCGAGTATGGAATCCCGCATTCCGGACGGCGGGACGGAAAAGAGAAAACCGACCAGAACCGAGGCCATGATGTTTTCGAGATTGTGCTCTCCCGGGAGCGGGATCGCTTTTTTTTCGATGACCTTTTTTTAATCTTCCTGCGAGAGAACAATCCAGCCGTTTTTCAGTGAACACCCTTTTTTCAGCTCTTTTTTCCGGCTGAAGGGCAAAATCCGGGCCTTGGTTTCTCTGGCACAGGCCCAAACAGCGGGATCGTCCCGGTTGAGGATGGCGGTCGCCTCCGGTTTGAGCCGGTTGATGAGCTTCTGTTTGGCCTCATAATAGCCTTCCCAGCTTTTGTGCCAATCCAAATGGTCGGGAGTCAGATTGAGAAAAACGGCCGCGAAGGCAGAGAAGTGTTGGATGAATTCCAGTTGGAAGCTGGAGAGTTCGGTGACATAGATGTGATGATCCGCACTGTCATCGACAAAGGAGATGAGGGGCGTGCCGATGTTCCCTGCCAGGAATGCCTCCTGACGGCTGTCTTTAAGGATTTTATGGATAAGCGTGGCCGTTGTCGATTTCCCGTTCGAACCGGTGATGCCCACAATTTTCCCCTTTATAAATCTAAAAGCCAGTTCGACCTCGGAAATAACCGGGACACCCGCGGTTTGGGCCTTCTCCAGTTCGGGCAGGAGGGGGACGCCTGGACTGGGAACGATGAGGTCGGACTCTATGAAATGGGACAGCTGGTGAGATCCGGTATGGATTACAACGCCTCTTTTTGTCCAAAACTCGACAGCGTCGCCCAGGTCTTCCGGCTGTCTTTTCTCGCTGACTGTGACCTGGGCCCTTCGAGAGAGTAAAAACCGGCACAGAGCTTCTCCCGTCCTGCCTAAGCCGACGACCAGCACTTTCTTGTCTTCTAAATTCATTTTATCTCAATTTCAATGTCGTCAAA